>NZ_JRFU01000055.1 GCF_003122485.1 Eubacterium ramulus | reverse complement strand
CCTACAACCGCAATAAACAGATAACAGCCAAGCTTCATCGTGCGAGCTGAGAATTCTGCAGATTGTAACTGCGCATGATAAGTATCCATTTTTATATGCGAAGTATTAGAAATCAATGTATTCAGATTTTGCTCCACAGATGCCACATCTTTTTTGTCACAGTCCACCCACAGATAGCCATAGGCTGTTCCTCTCGGATTCATGGAACGGTATACGCCTTCCGGAATGACAAGGTAAGTGTCCGCACTTACAAAGGATCCTGCAATCTTTCCCTGATAGGTATAGGTTCCACTTCCATTCTCAAAGTCAAATGCAATGGATTCACCCGGAGCATATCCATCTTGTTCCATCCACATCGACCAACCAAAGAAAATTTCACCATTCTTTACCGCCTGATCATAGTCCATAGAGCCAATATCCCCGTCCTGGCGCATAAAATCAAAATCCTTTTTACTCACAACAGCAGCCGGAAATCTTGTTCCGTTCAGATTTACAGAGACAATCTCTCTCGTCATGACATCTGTCACTCCCGGAATGCTTTTGATTTCTTCAATCAGCGAATCATTCAATGGATCATCCGTCAGAATCGTATCCAGATTATTCTCCGGATATCTTTCATCATACTCAGCAGAATAGTCAAGCTGCAGTTCAAATTGTCCATGATTAACGGAAAGACGTGCTTCATGCTCCGTGTCAATATTTCCCACATAATTAGAAATAATCACAAGCAATGCGCAGGAAAGCCCCAGTGTGAGGATGGTACCAATGGTTCTTTTTTGGTTACCCATTACATTTGCCATTGCCATAGAAAACACGGTGACATTTTTTCTTCCATTTCGTTTTCCTTTTTTGTGTGTTTCTGCATTTTCTAAATACCGTGTTGCTTCGATAGGTGAAATCCGTGAAACAATTTTCATTGGTTTATGCAGTGCCAAAGCAACGGTAAGAAATGATACGAAAATACATAGAAGCATAACAGGCAGGGAAAACAGTGACACCTGCTGATTTTGGACTCCCATAGAGTCAGTTCCGGTTGATACAAGATTCCCCTGTTCTACCAGCCAGTTAAAACCGCATTTTGCAATCAGAAAGCCCAGAAGCAATCCAACCGGTATTGAAAAAATTGTCAAAAAAATGCCCTCTCTGAAGATCAGTTGTTTCATCTGCTTTTTTGTTGCTCCCAGAGCCTTGATTTTTCCATACTCCTGTATCTTGTTGGCAATACCGACCTGAAAAATATTATAAATGACCACAACAGAGAAAAGTACAATTGCAAGAATCAAAACCCCGCATACCGCAATCGTTTCATAACTCGGCTGCAAGACCCATTGCAAATAGAGATCATTGACTATAACGTTTTTTTCTTCGATCCCACAAGCTGCTGCAATCTGCTTTATAACCGAATCAATATTATTCATAGATACATTTGCAGAATCGTTTAAAGTAAAATAAATATTATACTGTCTGTCATTCTCTGCGACGTGCTCATCATAAAACTCCTGTGACCCGAAAGCAACATAAGATGCCTCGATGGTATACTCATCCCGATCATATAGGATTCCGCTGACAACAAATTCTTCCGGCTTATATTCTGACTGCATCCCTGCGCGGTAATCCAGTGTAACCGTATCTCCGATCTTTACATCACCATACCCCATTGCACGAAAAAATGCTCTTCCTGCGGCAATTTCCTGCATTTTTTCCGGATACTTTCCTTCCTTCAACTCATATTCTTTATTATAAGGAAGCATTTTTCTTGCAGTCTCATCCATACAGACAAACCCGCCTTTTTCATTGCCTTTTATGATACCTTCGGTGCACATAGTGCCTGTAGCATCTATTTCCGCACGGCGGTTTACTTCTTTTAACTGCGATCCGTCTGCGGAAACAAACAGACCATAATTGCTTCCATATGATCCTGCCGCCTGACTTTTCTGTAAATGAATTACCCCATTTCCCACAGTACTGATGATAACAAGCAGCATCGTGGCCAGACAGATTGCCATCATGATCAGTATACTTCTTGTCCTGTTCCTTTTGTCATTGCTATATGCAATCCTGCTTATTGTCTTCATCTGAAATCCACCACCTGTCCGTCCTCAATCACCAGAATACGGTCAGCGACCTGTGCAATTTCGTCATCATGGGTAATCATTACAATTGTCTGTCCATATTTTTTTGCTGTCATCTTAAGCAGAGCGATTACCTCATCACTGGTCTTAGAATCAAGATTGCCTGTCGGCTCATCCGCAAATATAATTTCCGGACGATTCACCAGTGCTCTTGCAATTGCTACTCTCTGCTGCTGTCCTCCGGATAACTGATTTGGCAGATTATAAATCCGGTTTTCAATCCCCAGAGTTGCAATAATATCATTTACATACGCTTCATCCACTTTTCTTCCATCCAGCCCCAGTGGCAGTACAATATTTTCCCAGACATTAACAGATGAAACCAGATTAAATGCCTGAAAAACAAATCCGATTTTTCTTCTGCGGAAAACAGCAAGGGCATCTTCCTTCATCCTGTATAAATCTTTCCCTGCTAAAGTAACACTGCCTTTTGTCGGGGTGTCTAGCCCTCCAAGCATATGAAGTAATGTACTTTTACCAGAACCTGACTTTCCAACAATTGCGACAAATTCTCCCTGCTCAATCTGAATGTCCACCTGATTGACCGCTTTGACCTGATTCTCACCTGCACCATAAAACTTACAAAGCTGCCTGGTTTCTAATATCACACTCATGTGTTGCCTCCTTTTCAATTCTGTAAAGCGTACCTTTTCAGCACACTTTCTTTGCCTGTTTATATATCATTTTTCAACCTACATGCTGATTGTAGCAATATAATCTTTCATTTCACTTTCAAAAATTGGGCAGAAATCTTACAGAATTGTAAGATTTCTGCCCAATTAAAATTTAACCAACATATGGTAATTGAATCACAAACGTGCTTCCTTTTTTCTTTTTGCCGGAGATTACCGTGATCATACCTCCGTGTTTTTCGATAATTTCTCTCGATAGAAAAAGTCCGATTCCCGTGCCACTCTCTTCCCTGACCTCCCTGGAACTTCCTCTGTAAAATCGTTGAAAAATTTTGTGATACTCATTCTGCGGAATACCGATTCCCTGATCCTCAATTTCCATTCTTACAAGATCGTTTCTTTTTTGTAACCGGATAAATATTTTTGAACCACCCGGACTGTACTTGACCGCATTATCCAGAATGTTGATAAAAGCTTCACCAAGCCACCTTTTATCCTGCACAACCATGCATGTTTCCAGCTCTTTTGCATAGTCAAAAACGAATTCAATTTCTTTCTCATCCGCTTTTGGATAAGTACGGTTCACAGCAGATATGACAGTATCCATAAGCGGAAGTTTTTTCTTATTAATCTGAATCAGTCCGGTTTCCATCTTGGATATTTCAAGAAGCGACTGCAATAATGTTTCCAGTCCATCCAGAGCACTCCGACAACGAATACGAAACTCCTCCTGTTCTGTGGCACTTAAGTCATTCTGCATCAGCACACTAAAACATGTATCCAAAGCTGCAACCGGTGTCTTTAACTGGTGAGAGATATCAGAAACCATTTCTTTCGTGCTCTCTTTTTCTTCCCGTGCTTCTTCCTTTAGCAACTGAATATGATGTCCGATTGCTTCAAGCTGGTCATTCAATTTTTCCAGTTCAGCGTGATTTTCCGTTTTCAGTAAATCATCAAATTTATTTTCACGGAATCTGATCAGAATTTCTTCTAACTGGTCTAAAATTTTCTGATGACACGCATCTTCTGTCTTCTTCCAATAAAATAAAATAATCAAAAGAAGCACGCATATCACAGTGCTTACAGCACCGGTCACCATAACCTGATGCCGGAATTGCGAATAAAACACATTCCCTTTATTTCCCCAGTATCCATATTGCTCCAATAATCGCCTTCCCTGTTCGTTGGTTTCAATATCCTTATCCTTAAGCAATTCCGAAACAGCATCCAGCCCGGAAAATTTTTCCTTTGCTGCAATTTCTGTCATAAGATTCATTTTATATTTATAATCTTCATAAAACACATACGTGGTAAAGCAATTTAATATTGCAAACAATAATATGACAGGTAATACCAAGGAGAGCACTACTGTAATCTTCTTGCGATATCTCTTTGTCACTGCCTTACCTCCTGATTCCATATATACCCAAGACCTCTGATATTCTTTATATAGACCGGTGCAGCCGGATTGTCTTCGATTTTCTCACGGAGTCTTCTGATATTGACAGCGATTGTATTTTCATCCACAAAATCCCCTTCCAGATCAAACACATTTTCCAATATTTGTGTTTTTGAAAGAATCTGTTTCGGATTCTGAAGAAAAAAAGTCAGCATTTTCAACTCCGTTTTTGTCAGACTGATTTCACGACTCTTTATCAGGACTTTCATTTCTCCTGCGATAAATACGATATCTCCCGAAATCATCTTTCCGGCTTCCGTTTTCTCCTGTCTGCGGCGGAAATGTGCTTCTATTTTCAAAAGAAGTACCGAAAGACTAAACGGCTTTGTAATATAATCATCTGCCCCTGCTTCATATCCCATGACCTGATCCATCTCCTGATCTAGTGCTGTAAGACAAATAATGTATGTATTATAATTGCATCTCATCCACCTTACAAATTCCAGTCCATTCCCATCCGGAAGATTCACATCACAAATGGTAACATCCACATTATTATCACTTGCAATTCTTTTCGCTTTTTTCATTGATTCTGCTGAAAAAACCTCATATCCGGATTTTTTCAGTGAGAATGTAATTCCACGATTTAAATTTTCATCATCTTCAACCACGAGTATACCTGGCATAGCATATGCACCTCTCTTTATTAACTATATATATCAGCTGGGAGATGACTCCCACCTCTATAGATGATGAGAAACAAGCTTGTATCAGTGGGGGAGTCAATCCCCCAGCTGATATAGCCTCCGGCAGGATTGCAGAGGTGCGCAGTAGAAGTATGTCATGCAATTGCATGACGCGCACCTCGCAGCAAGAATGCCGAGGCATTCTTGAATTAATATCAGAGTACTGCTTCTTCAATTCTCTCATCGTTTGTATCTCCAAAAGATAAAACAATGGAACTATCGTCAGCACTGTTATCCTCTGAAAGGAGTCGTCAAATATGCTTTTGCTTTTTCAATGCCGGAAGTGTGGCAAGTTCTTCTGTCGGAGTAAGCATTATACAACGTCTGTTTCCAATATATGCTGTGTGAAAATCATAACTCCTTGCAATATAAACAGGCAAAGAATCCTGATGATTCCCTGCTTCATATTTTATAGAAATTCCGAATACTCTTGTAAGGATATTTCTTATTCCCCTTTTAACTTAATTTCTTTCATTTTAACATACTTCCATATAATGTACAAATTGATTTCATAATTGTATGCCATGAAATATCAGCAGCGTAAGAATAATTTTTTTGATATGTTTTCCATAAATTTTCCATAACAGAACTTATTTCTATTTCATCAAATATTTCTCTTCTATCCCCAGAGTTTATCTGCTCCAATGTTCCACGTTTTCTTGCAGTTGCCACAAGTGCATTCCATAAAACTTGCTTTTTGAGTTGTTCTCCATGCAACTTTTGTAAATTCAAGAATGCTCCGGCATTCTTGTTGCGAGGTGCGCGTCATGCAATTGCATGACATACTTCAACTGCGCACCTCTGTAATCCTGCCGGAGGCTATATCAGATGGGGGATTGGCTCCCACCACTGATACTAGCTTGTTTCTCACCACCTATAGGACGCCACTGAAAAAGTGGTAAGTTTAGTATCGCAGGGCGTCAAATATGTGAAAAAATGTTCCTTGATAATAAAATATTGCTAAAATAGTGTTTTGAGGGATGCAAAATCTACCCTTTTGAGAGATGAATTTTCCTATTCTTCCTCATTTGGGCAGACTTCTCCCTTTAGTTTTAAAATTCGTTTTAAATTGACTGCAAATATTGATACTGCTCCTTGAAGTTGCATGTTTGATAGTCCAGCAGCATCACAACGACTATATCCGTGTATATTTTTTAATTCACTATTTTTTGCCTCTATCATATAGCGGGTTTTGAAACGTTCCTTGAAATATTGTGTTTTTTGAAACGCTTCTTGATTTTTATGATAATCCGATTTAATAGTGATACTATACGTTTTGGTTTTTGCATTTTCTTTATAGCAGCCATTACGATAAGGACAGACATGGCATTTATTAATATCGAAAAAATATTTGATACGTGTATTCTTTTTCTGATTACTACGTTTGTCAATTCGATATTTTATAGCCAAATGCCCCGCTGGGCACTGCATGGTATCCGCATCTTTATTAAAGATAAAGCCGTCCTCTGAACGAGTCCCTTTTATGATGCTCGGGTTAAGCTTTGAAATTAATTTATAGTCATTGCTTTGTGCGTCTTTTAAATTTTCCAGTGTGGAATATGCGGTATCTGCTATTACTTCATTAACGGTTGCACCTGCTACTTTACTTTTTTGAACCAGTACTGGAAGTTCCTGACCATCAAATGCTTCGCCGGATGTGATTGTTGCTGCTGTGATAATCCGTTCATCTGTCATGGCCAAATGAGTTTTGTATCCGTAAAAAGAAGAATTGACCGTTTTATGGCCAATCCGGGCATCCGGGTCAATGGATTGATCATAACAATCAATCTGATTATCCAAAATTTCGGATAACATAGAAGATTCTTCTTTAATCGTTGGCAGTTCTGAATACGGACTTTCCTGAACTGTGTTTAATAATTCATGACAGTATTCATTATACTCATCTAAAGAAGCTCGTTTTTCAGGTTCATCTGGCAGATAAATGTCTTTATCAGAATCTTTTAAAGCTGCTTTTAAAGAAGTAGAGGCTTTTTTCAACATTTCTCTCTGAGTAGTTTTATGATAACGGGCTTCTGTATGAGTTGAGTCAACAATTATAGTATTGCTTTTTAAAACACCTTGATTTATGGCAAGTTCTACACTTTTATTTATGAGCAGATCAAGTATATTTTCATCTTTTAAACGCTGCTTTCTGAATTTGGTTAAAAGACTAGGATGGATAACCTCTTCTTCTGGCGTTAATTCCAGAAAATATTTAAAAGACATATCATATCGTGATCTTTCAACAACACCATTATCAGAAAGGTTATAAAGATATTTTAAAAGCAGATATTTAAATAGCAATATAGGGTTTTTTGCATTACGTCCATTATCAAGGCAATATTTATTTTTTAATTCATCATATATAAAAGAAAAATCGACCAATTCCCTGATTTTTCTTAGAATATGATCTTTTGGAACAATCATGTCATATAAATCTGAATAATAACTAAGGCCAAGTTTAAGTTGGGATGATAACATTTCAACCTCCGACAATTATGATACCTTAATTATATCAGATATATGATTTTACGACCACTTTTTCAGTGGCGTCCCTATAGAGGTGGGAGTCATCTCCCATCTGATATAAATAATGCCAATGTGTTATTCGTAAATTTACATGCTCTTGATTTTTTGTTTTTCGTGCAAATTAAAAGACGGTACAGCATAAATTAATCTGACATATTTTTCTTCAGATTGTTTTATCCTGTACCTTCTTGTATTATGATAGCCTTACGCTCTATATATTCTTCCCGCAATATAATGTATAAAAAATAAGCTGATGCATATTTTTCATTTAATACACATCAGCCTATTCTCCTTTATCCTTTGTAATTAATGACTTTGTTCATACTCATCAAAAACATCCACTATCAATACATTCCTCAATGCTCCCATATCCTCTCCATTAATTTTCACAGAAGATACATCAAAACTGTCCTCATCCTTATGTAATGTAAATTTAACTTCAACATTTGCTATTTCATCGTGGTAATAACACTTTCCGGTAAATTTTACTACGTCATTTCCATCTTCATCGTCACCTACATTCTTCCAGGCAGGATCAGAGAAATAATCCTCAAATGCATCTTCATAAGTTATGGTCGGGTAATCGTAAGGATGTCCTCCTTTTACAGAAGCGACCGCACTGGCATTTCCTGCTACATTAAAACAAACGATTAACATAATGATTTCCAAAACTGCAATCACGATAATCGGAATTTTAGGGAATTTATCTTCCAACCATCCAAAAAACAATACGACTGCCATAAAAACTATAAATGGGACAGGATTTTTATCAAAAGCCCCAAAGAAAGCACCTATTAACATGATCACAGAAATAAGAGATAATACTCCGGTTATTATCTTTCCGATTTTTTCCAGTACTTTATTACCATTTTTCTTTTCACCATGATTCTCTGACGTTGAACCCCCTTCTCCACCAGAATTATTCTTTTCTGTTTCCTCAATTTTTGCACCACAGACCATGCAAAACTTACTGCCTTCTTTTGTCTCTGCTCCGCATTTTTTACACTTCATATCTTATCCTCCATCTTATATCTGCACTACATACATGTTACCATTTGCTATGATTCGTAATGTTCTGTCATTTCCAAAGTATCTAGATTATGGGCATTTCCATCGTAATCAAGTATGATCGTGCCATCATCTTCATAGAATCCCAGATACTCATCATAACCATCCATATGAATTACATAAAATGCATCATAAATGGAAGGATCCCAGTCACCAGGATCATCACAAAGGTAAACATTCTGTCTACTTTCAAATTCACCATTATAATAAATTTCAGCCACACCGATTTCATCACTGTCTACAGATGTATATGCACTAAAGTTGATTGTATATCCACCATAACCGCTGTAAGAACCGGCATACGTCAATGCCTCGTAATCATAATCATCTGATGACACCGTATAATCAGATGAATCATAATTGTCTGAATCATAATTGTCTGAATCAGCATTGTCTGTGGACATGTCTGTATCAGCACTATCATCTGACTGAATATTATGTGCTTCCATATAACTTTCAAAAACGGTGCTAAGCAATCCCCCCAACATCAATGTAGACTGTGGAACATCATTAAAAGATAAGTAAACAGCCTCAAAAGTCCCTTCTTCTTTATCCAATGTAAACTGAATTAGTGCTGTCACCTCAACATCCTGATACGTGCATCCACCTGTAAATTCAACAACATCAATGTCATCAATGGTATAATCCGGCTCACCATCGCCATCATCATCCGGTCCTTCCTGACTTCCCTTAAAATATTTCCAGGATGGATCTGTAAAAAATTCTTCAAATGCATCGCCATAAGTAATATCTCCGGGATAATGACTGTTTACTGCTTCTTTGACAGCTAATACATTTTCATTTTCTAACGAAATGGTCTTCATTCCCTGATCTGCTGATTCACTGACACTTGATTCCGAATAATCACTGCTGCTGCCACAAGCACACATACTGAAACATAATGTGCCTGCCAATACTATACTCATCATTTTCTTTAACATATCTCTACTCCTCACATTTATCTTTTGTTTCAAATTTCAATGACTTTACCGCCCATTCTTTATTTTTGATAACTAAAATAATGTTGCTGTTTACATTGTCACTCTTTCTTTTTTACCTCAGTTTATCGCGTTTACCTCCTTCAGCTCTATTAACACAAAAAATCTCCAACGCTTTTTGTATTACTAATATTTTTATATCTACACATTATTATACTATAGCTATAAAAATATTATAATTAGGGCAATATATCTTTTTAACAAATTTAACTAACATTTTGTGGAGAGACATTGCTATGAGAGAATTAGATTTTGAAAAAATCGGGAAAAAAATAAAAGAATTACGGTTAGAAAAAGGATTAACACAGGAATATATTGCACATATGGCAGATGTAAATACCAGTCATATCAGCAATATTGAGAACAATCGTGTAAAAATTTCTCTCTCTACCTTAGTACAAATCTGCAATGCACTTAACACAACCGTGGATTACGTTATCTCTAGCGAATATATTTCCGCAGATACTCCTTTAGAGCAGGAAATTCTTACTGCGCTAAAACCTTTACCGATTGACACAAAAGAAAAAGTTTTAAAAATTATCCATATCCTGTAATTTTTTACTTTCCAACAATATTTATTCTGTCACTTATGTATTTGTTTTCTATAGCCAAAATGTAACAAAAAAATAAGTTGATGCATATTTTTCATTCATATCCATCAACTTATCTGCTAAAAATCCCTATCAAATAAAAAATTCCGGTTTCACACTATTGCATGAAACCGGAATTTTTATCCTACAATACGTTCTTTGCTTCTTTCCACTTACCATCTCTGAGCAACGCATTAATTCTGACTTCCCGCTCCACACGAATACGCTCTGCCTCAAAAATATCACTTTCAAAATATTTCTTATAAATACTCTTGCGATAGGCTCTTCCGCTCTGCTCACGAACCGTACCATTCTCCAGCAGTAAGATTCGATCTGCGCAGTTTGCAACGGTATAAAAATCGTGTGTTACCATGAGTACCGTTCCCTTATACTCTTTGATTGCTTTTTCAAGGGCAATCTGCGCATAAGTATCCAGATGACTGGACGGCTCATCTAAAAACAAGATTTCTGCATCTGATTCGCACAGTGCTCTAAGCTGTTTGATGTTTCGCTCGCCACCGGAAAGCTGCTCCGGATCATCATCAAAAATCTGTGTGTAATATCCGATACGGTCAGCATCTGATTTCATGCTTTCGTAAATATCCTTCAACATGCTGGATTTTCCGGTTCCATTGGCACCAACAATAGCTACCTTCTCCCCTGCCTTGATATCAAAGGAAACATTTTTCAATAATTCACGATCAAAGGAAAGGGCATAATCTTTTACTGAAATTACAACCGGTGCATTTTCCGGATCAAAATCCTCCGGACGTTCCACCTCCGGGAATGTAAAATCATATCCATGATTTTCGATAAACGGATTTTTACACTGTCTTGCCTGCAGCCGCTCCAGATAGGATACACGGGCTTTCAGCTGTCTTCCTTTTGCTGGATTATCAATATAAGTTGCCTCTGCACGAATCTTCTCAATGAGTTTTTCCTGCACTGCGATCCACTCCGCATCCTTAGTCGCCTGCTCTGCCATCTGGACTTTTGTCTCCAGCATTGCCTGATTGTATTCTGCAAACGTACCCGGGAATTCCTGCAGTTCCATGTTTTCCAGATGTAAAATCTTATTGAAACACTGGCTTAAAAGCAGTCGGTTATGAGAAATCGCAATAATGGTTCCCTCATAATTATTGATCAGTTTGGAAAGACCGATAATATTTTCAAAATCAAGGAATACGTCCGGCTCATCCATGATCAGAAGCTGCGGCTTTAAGAGCATGCTTTTGATGATAGCCAGAAGCTTAAATTCACCACCGGAAATTTTCTTCACGGATGTATCTTCCAGAGCAGTCATCCCTGCAATCGCAAGTTCTTTTCGAATATTGGAATCATAATTATACGCGTCAATGGCATCCATCTCGTCCAGCACTTTCTGATAACGGCCGTATACCTCGTCCATATCTTCTGCGTTCTCCATCTCCGCGCAGATTGCTTCTGATTTCTGCTGAAGTTCAACAAAAGGTTTTGCCAGAAAATCAAAAGCAGAAATGTCCTCTGTCTCATGCTTTACAAACTGTGGAATATAACCAATGCGCACTGCTTCGTCTTTTTCAATTTTGCCATCGTATAAATACTCATCCGTGTGGATAATCATGTCGATCAGTGTGCTCTTTCCTGTGCCGTTACTGCCGATGAGTGCCGCATGGTCACCCGCGACAATTTCAAAACAAATTTCATTATATAAATCCTTCTGCGGAAAACCGAAGGAAACATCTGTAAATTTTATCATTTCATACCTCGTAATTTTTTCGTCATTATTTTTACCTATTTTAACAGCAAATTGAGATTGAAACAATGTTTTTCTATTTATCAGGCAATGCATAGGTATTACATCCCATCAGCACCACACCAAATATCACTGCATATATAAGCGGTTTTTTTCCAAAATTTCATCTGCCACACTTTCTGATAACGCATGGTACTGTTCCATACTTGCGGGATTTATATCTTCATTTACCGTTGTACCTGTATTTCTAAAACCATCAAGTGTGGATTGGCTGCCGGTAAAATGGCAAGCGTCCGGACAAAACTTCCGTTGTGCCGCGTTTTATAACTGTAAGCGCAGGACAGAACAATTCCCAGCACCAGTGATACCCCGATGCATAATCCAGTTCCGAACAGATCTGACTGTGGGGGATTACATCCGCCTGTTGGCAGAAAAGAGTCGTAATATATTTCAATTTTTATTCCAACAAGGATTTACGAAAATACTTATCCACTCTGTAAAACAGACCGATCGTTACTGCCACCACTAATAATAAAAAGATGATTACAATCGTCATAGCATATTCCTGCGGCAATGCAACTGCAAGCACTCCAGAAATGGCAATTCCAACTGCAAGTAACAAGACAGGCTTTCCTAATTTTTTAGCATACCCTGCCTTATCTTTTGTTCTATCGAATACGTTACCATGAACAAAAGTATAATTTCCTTTCAGCAGGGAAATACTCAAACCTATCATAATTACCGCAATGAACCATGTCATAATGCTAAATCCAATCATACTAGCCACATCTCCTTAGAAACCTCTGTATTCTATGCCACTATTATAACTTACTGGTTATTCATCTTCAACCTAATCATAGACATATTCCGGTATTTCTCTGTTATAGTCCTCTTCCGACCATATCTGTTTTCCATCATAAATAATGCTTTTACACGGAGTATCCAATTCCACATATGCACTTCCATAAAATTCATTATTATAGGTTTCCGCACGACCGCTCACTTTGTCCGCTATGGTAAGTTTATACTCTTTTGCAGTCTTCATCGTTGCAGAACCATCTTCATTCAGTACAAATGAAGGTCTGTAAATTGCGCTTCTCCTGCTGTCGGGCCACTGACAATATACAAATACTTTTTGAACTCCACCCTCTTCCATGCAATATATGTCTTTCACTCTCATATTACTTTCATTTGAAGGAATCACAGGTACACATAATACAATAAAACAGAAAACACATGTAGCTACTACCGAAATCACACAACCAACAGCTATTCTATTTTTCACAATTTTCCGGTTCTTTTTTACCATAGCCTGAAACCGGTCAGCACTTTGTTCTGTCTCATTTTTTTCTAAAGCGACAGGCATTTTCAACTGCTCATATACATGTCTACATGCGGAACACTGTTCTAAATGCTGGCACACTGCATCTTTTGTCTTATCGCGAACAAGTCCATCCTGATACAGCGGCAGCAAATCCTGAACCATATCACAGGAAATTTGATTCCTGTTATTCTTTTCAGACACTAAAATCCACCTTCTTTCTTCCATTGATCTAATATTTTTTGTTTTGCCCGATAATACACAACCCTCGCCCAGCTCTCTGACTTTTCAAATAAATCTGCAATATCCCGAAATGGGAGCTCGCCAAACGTTCGCAGGGAAAACACTTCTTTATACGGTTCATCCATTGTATGAAGAATTTTGTGAATGGATTTCAGCGTCTCCTGATTTATGATCATTGACTCAACTGTCTCACCGTTCCACTCCAATTCCCTGAAAAGAACCTCATCCGACACATTGCGTTTCTCTTTTTTAATCTTCTTCAACCAGATATTTCTGGCAATGGCACACAACCACGTATAAATACTGGAATTCCCCTTGAACTCCGTCTTTTTATACAACGCCCGGCAAAAAGTTTCCTGTGTAATATCTTCTGCTTCAGATGAATTATGACAAAGTGATAACACATAATAATATACCGCTTCATACTCTGCGATCAGGATATCCTGACTGATTTCATGCTCACTCATCTATATTCACCCCCCAAAAAACTTCATCATGATTTTGTTTTCTACTAATTAGACCTCATGGGATCAAAAACGTTACATTATTTTTCAATTTTATTATTTGTATTTTTAACAATCAACATTCGAATAGCTTTGTAACGTAGAAGAAAGGTCTCCGGCAATTTTTTCTTAGCGTGCGATTGTTAGCCGCGAAGACAAAATTGTCGGAGACCTTTTTCATAACCTATCGTTGATTCACTTTACCGTAAATTTTTTCAAAACTTACCGTTGATTCATTTTACCGTAAATTTTTATAACCCTTTAAACACGAAACTAAATGTCATTTTTTCATCGACTTTGAGCAAATATTCCTCATGAATCCGTGCACCCCAGCTGTCATCACCTGCAATACCCATCTGACCTTTCGCCGCACGTACTACCGTATAATGAACCTCCGGAAGCTCATACGGATGCATTGCATTTTCCATTTCATGTGGTGTATACGGAAGTGCAGAGAACATCATCGGACCATTTTCCGGATCCATCTCAAATAACATTCCGCGTCCCTTGCGGTCTGTTACTTTCGCCCAACGTACTTCTTCTTTTGCACCACACTCCTGTGGAACCATGTAATGAGCCATATTGTCAGCTACCATGTTTTTGTAAATACCAAGTTTTGCACCATGTTTACGGTCTGCGTAAGTCTCAGCCTCGCCCAGTCCGTACCATTCTACATGATCATAATCTGCATTGAACTTGAACATTACGCCAAACTCCGGCATATCGCCCAGTTCTTTGACCGGATCATAAGTAAGTGTTGTTTTTACACGTCCATCACCAAATACTTCATAGGAAATATGGCACTCTGCCATCGGTGTAGTCGGCATTACATAAGTATAAGATACCACTGCAGAATGTTCTTTTACCTCAAGCTGCGGCTGATGTCCGCCCACATAAATACCATCACGGTAATCTTTGTGGTTCAGATACATACTTGCAATTTTCCACTGTGCATAACGCATCTGCATCAGATTTCCACAATCGTTGTCGATCGGTGCACGCCAGAAGTTTGGCTTCGGAATGGACTCGATCATCTCACGACCTGCATATTTATAAGATACCAGACCACCATTTAATGCAGAGAATAACACTTCAAAATGAGCTCCGCGGATACCGATATTGTGTGTGCTGCGGATAACCTCGATTTCCTCTGTGCATGCAACCGGTGCTTTTTCTACCTGGTATACATACTGACCAAACGCTACTTCATGTCCTGCTTTTGCCCATACTGTATCAGCTTTCAGATGGAAGGATACGGTTACGGTATATTCGCCCGGACGCTCCTGTTTTGCAATCGGAAGATCATAGGTTTCTTCGCTTAACGGTGCAACTGCAGTTGCCAGCGGTTTTGTACAAACAACTTTTCCATCTTTTGCCAGTGTTACTTTTGCACTGTAAATATCTGTATTTACAAACAGGTTCTTGTTGATGACGGTTACTTTATCTTCGCTTACTTTCGCAGTAATGTTCTGATAGTTGAATTTTACTTCCTGCATCTTCGGAGAAGCCTCGCGGTCACCGCCGTATGCAATACCGTTTCCGCTGAAGTTGTAGTCTGTCGGACGCTCGCCAAAATCGCCGCCGTATGCCTGGAACTCTTTGCCGTAACGGTCTTTTTTGTAAATAGACTGGTCGATGTAATCCCAGATAAATCCGCCCTGATATTTTGGCTCTGTATCGGTCAGATCAGTATATTTATGCATTGCACCGCAGGAATTTCCCATAGCATGTGTGTACTCACAGCAGATGAACGGTTTGCTGTCATCTTTTGCAAGGAACTCTTTGATGGACTCAACAGATGGATACATCTGGCTTTCCATATCGCTGGTGTCATTGTAGCTGCGGTCATGGAACAGACCTTCGTAATGAACCAGACGGGTCGGATCCTCTCTGCGGAATAACTGTGACATTTCAAAAATATCTTTTCCGCCGAAGGACTCATTTCCACAGGACCAGATCAGAATTGCCGGATGGTTTTTGTCGCGCTGATACATGGAATTTGCACGATCCAACATCATTTCCAGCCATTCCGGTTTGTTGTGTGGAACGGTGTAGGTAAAGTCTTTTGTCATCTCTGCCACATCCCAGGAACCGTGGGATTCCAGGTTTGTCTCGTCGATCATGTACAGACCAAACTCATCGCACAGCTCGTAGATTTTAGACATATCCGGATAATGGCAGGTACGAATGGCATTGATATTGTTTAATTTCATGGTTGTCAGATCTTTGCGCAGCTCCTCCTCGGATACGTGACGACCGCTGACAGAACTGAACTCATGACGATTTACACCTTTGAATACGATACGTTTTCCGTTCAATGTCATGATGCCGTCTTTCATTTCAAAACGACGGAAGCCGACTTTCTGTGGAATGATCTCCTGCACATTTCCATTTGCATCGGATACGGTCAGTCCCAGATCATATAACTGCGGATCTTCTGCGCTCCAGAGTGCCGGAGCGTCAATTTTCCATGAAAATGTATCTTCACCGGAAATCTCTTTTTCGTCCTCCAGAATGGTTTCACCATCTTTGGAAAGAACCACTTTCAGTTTTCCACTGCCCCAAGTCTTTGTCACCAGTTCCAAATCTGCGGTCTGCAGAGATTCTTCCGGAATTGCACGGATACGCAGGTCATTTACATGTACTTCCGGAACGGTATAGAGATATACATCTCTGTAAATACCGGAGAAACGATAGAAATCCTGATCCTCACACCAGCTGCTTGCGGTCCATTTGTATACCTGCGCTGCCAGTTTGTTTTCGCCTTCTTTTACATACTCGGTCAGTTCAAATTCAGACGGTGTAAAAGAATCCTCGCTGTATCCTACAAATTTTCCATTCAGCCACAGAGCCAGTCCGCTTTCTGCTCCCTGGAAGGAGATAAATAAACGTTTTCCCTTCATCTGATCCGGAACGGTAAAATATTTTACATAACTTGCCGTCGGGTTAAAGTGTGTCGGAATCTCGCCCGGATGAATATCCTCATGTCCTTCCCACGGATACTGCACATTTGCATACTGTGGTGCATCATATCCCTCCATCTGAATATGTGCCGGTACATAGATGTCTTCCCAGTCTTTGCAATTGTAATCTTCTGCTTCAAATCCCGGAATCGCACTCTCATAATTTCTCGCATACTGGAATTTCCAGAGTCCGTTTAATGACTCACGATAAGAAGTCTCTTTATCCCACACTTCCTCTTCCGATGCATAATACACATGATCAGAATGTGCATCCAGACGGCCATCGTGGAAATACTCCGGATCTTTTACCATTGCATAATCAAACTGTTTCATTATTTCCTCCTCCTGATAAATCGTGCTCTCTACTACATTAAGTATTTTTAGTATAGCAGATTTTACGCTATAGGTGTATAATATGTTTCGCTAAAAAATATAACATTTTGAAACAAGTGGAGGTTATTATGCCAATCTACTTTAGAAATACGCCAGTAAGTGCTCCATTCATGTTTGACTCCATCGGAAATCATTGGATTGAAGGGGGAACCTGCCGTCCGGAAGGCTATCCGCATTATCATTATCTACAGACAGAATCCGGTTGCGGGCAGATTGAAATACAGGGGAAAATTTACGAACTGCGGGAAAATGAAGGTTTTCTGATCGCGCCTTCCATTCCGCACTCCTACAAAAAGAAATCTGATCTATGGATCAACGCTTTTGCAACCTTTACAGGGACATTAGAAGCAAGTATTCCTGCCATGCTGCAAAATAGAAGTGTAATCTGGATAGAAAAAGAACAAGGACAGCAGATTGCCGCTCAGATTGCCACCTGCGTAGATGAGATTGCTGCACACGGTCAGCAGGACAGCAAATTTCTGTCTCTCAACTGCTACAACCTTCTGCTAAACTTTACAGACTGCGTCAATGGACCGGCTCATATGCAGGATCCACTCTATCAGAGATATATTGTACCCGTTGTGCAGGAAATAGAAACAAACTTTGCCACAGATCTGACTGCACAGGCATTAAGTCAAAAAGTATTCGTGTCGCCACAGTACCTTTCACGTCTATTCCGACGCTTTTTCTCCTGCTCAGTGTACGAATATCTGACCATGCACCGCATCAATAAAGCAAAGGAACTTTTACTGGTCAACACATACCTGAAGGTTCAGGACATTGCCAGTATGACTGGTTTTTCCGATACCAGTCATTTTATTTCCATGTTCAAAAAAGCGACTGGCATGACACCATTGGAATTTCGGCGGATGCACTAGTGACCAAATAGGGACTTGAACACATCTTCCTTTAGTGCTAAACTCGGGTGTGCAATTGATTTCAAATCGTGTTTGCAGCCTATGCATCCGTTTATTCATCATAGGATAGCAAACGCTATGGATTATACTGTTCAAGTCGAACGCACGTGAGACTTGGTGCGTGATTCTGGTCAGCG
>NZ_JRFU01000054.1 GCF_003122485.1 Eubacterium ramulus | reverse complement strand
TGGTCCTATGTCAAGAAAAAGTACAAATTAAATGTAACCAATTTTCTCTGTTCTGAGCGAAGTTTAACTTGCTATTTTTACTGCATTCTCCTCGATGTTTTCAAGATATTGTTCCTCATATTCATTTGGAGACAAATATCCACAATGACTGTGAATGCGTACGGTATTATAAAATGTTTCGATGTATTCAAAAATCAATTTATGTGCATGTGCATAATTAAAGATTTTAAACCGGTTGATCCATTCTCTCTTCAAAAGTGCATGGAAAGATTCGATACAGGCGTTATCCCATGGATATGCTTTCTTTGAATAACTGTGAATCATACCTTTGGTTGCTTTTTGAAATGCTTCCGATACGTACTGACATCCTCTGTCGCAGTGGAAGATCAACGGTTTTTCAACATTTCTGACACGTTTTGCTTTTTCAACACATTCCACTACGTGGGATGCCTCCAGCGTCTCACTCAACACCCAGGAAATGATTTTTCTTGAATACAGATCCATCACACTGGTAAGATACACAAATCCTTCAAATGTCCAAATATAAGTGATATCTGAACACCAGACAGCATCTGGATGAGCAGGATTGAATTCCTCGTTGAGAATATTTTTGAGTTTCTGGCTGAAATCAGAGTCTATGGTTGTCTGGATATATGGTTTCACCCAATGGGCTTTGATTCCCATTTGACGCATATAGTTTCCAACTGTTTTTTCGGAAACATATTCCCCGGATTTTCGCAATTCTGCAGTAATTTTAGGAGCACCGTAGTTTTGATGGGATTCCTCGTAGATCTTTTGAATTTTTTCTTTTAAAACTGCACGGCGAACAGACGTGTCCGAAGGAACCCGTTTCTTCCATGCATTGTAACCCGAACGTGAAACGCCTAATTTTTTCAGTATTCCGCTGACAGAAACCTGACGTTTCACGGGCAGGGATTTGATTTCTTTCACGTACTCAGAAGTAGCTGTGTAAAGAGCTTTTGTCAGTTTCCCAGAATACTGATTGCTTTTTTTAACACTTCAAGGGCATCCTTCGTATCTCGTAATTCACGCTGCAATCTGGCAATCTCTTTCGCTTCCTCACTTGCATAATTTCCAGAACCACGGGTAGGAACCTCTCCTTTATGTTCCTTTGCTGCTTTCATCCAGTTTTTTAGTGCAGATTCGCTGACTCCAAGATTCTCCGCAGCCTTGCGAAGTGGCAGTTCCGGATGATCTAAGCGATACTGTACCGCATCCTCTTTAAACTGTTGGGAATATTTTGTACCTTTTGCCATAACCATTCTCCTCCTTGATCTATGACTATCATATACTATTTATTGAAAATGGTCATGTTTATTTTGTACTATTTATATTCTAACACCACATATAGTTAAGCAGAATTGCAGCATCTTCTATCGAAGGGTTTAGTAAGATATCAAATGTGTCTGCCCAAGCAATAAGTTCCTCTGGTTCTGCGATTATTGTAAGTTCTTTATCCATTGCTTTCCTGCACCTCCCTTATCCGTGTTTTGTATATCTCTTCCACCCACACGCCTGTCTGAATCTCTTAGGTTTACGGCTAGATACGCATTAGAGACATCTCTGTCCTAATGCCATCTAGTTAGGGAGAAAATCTCCCTAAAACCCTCTGTTTATGGAAGTGGGGGCGCTTTTTGCCCCCACTTTGCTACTTTGGGGGCGCTTTCTGCCCCCACTTTGTTATTTTGGGGGCGCTTTCTGCCCCCACTTTTATACTGAATTCAATCCGGTTTTTATCGTGTCCGAATTGCGGGGGCGCTTTTTGCCCCCACTTTGACATTTTGGGGGCACTTTCTGCCCCCACTTTGCTGTTTTGGGGGCGCTTTCTGCCCCCACACATCAAAATCCGGTTTCTCATGCCCTGACTGGTTCATCTGCTCGCTTATTCATCCTGTTCAGATTAAGCTTTGCCGCCACAAGCCACTCGTTGTAATCCTTATATCCGGCTGGAGGCGGACAGTCTTCTACCTCATATCCAAGCTCATAATACTTTCTCATAAGTTCAGCTGCTGCTTTTCTCCCCGGCTCATCTCTATCAAGGCAGAACCGGATGGAAGTAATCTGCGGATGTTCCCGAAGAAAAGTCTCAAGTGGTGCATCTGCAAGCATCCCAAGTGCCAGCTTATTTGATTCATAATCCGTGAAGATATCCACATAACTCATAAGGTCGATTGCAGCCTCAAATACTACAAGCTCTGTACTGTTAACATTTACTACATTAAATCCATAGTTTTTATCATTGCCTGTGACATCACACTTGAATGGCTTGCCCTGCTTATCAAACACGCCTCTCATACTTGCAAATCTTGTCACTCCATTTTTATCATTTCCCTTGAAAACAACATTGTGGTAATGCCTGCTCTCATAAATCAATCCATCTTTTAAAAACAGATCTATGACTGCTCTGCTGATTCCTCTCTCCTGATTCAGATATGAAATAAGATAGGAATTATCTCCTGCCGGTTCCGGTAGGACAAACGGCTTTCTCTCCTCTGCCTGCTTCTGCGATACCTGATGAACAAGTGGCTGCTTTACAGGATTCTCGATTCTTCTGTATCCTGCAAAGTCCAGAAGCCAGAACACAGCCTCTTTTACACTCATTCTACAAAATACCCGTAAGAAATCTATCTGTGAGCCGCCATTGTTGCCTTTGTCAAACTGCCTTGACCATCTGTACCAATGGCTTCTGTTATAGATACGGATGGAATCCATCTCCTTTAAAGTGTGGTATTTGCCAATCCTCTTTACCGTATACCCAAGGCTTTCTGCAACTGCACACAGGTCAACACTCTTTGCTATGGCAAGCTCTTCATCCGTAAATCTTCCATCCATGCTTTCACCTTGCCTTTCCCTGCTCTGCTACAAGCGGTGACTTGATATCAAGTGTCCGGTAATCTGTGCTCAGGGTAATCTTAGGATTATCAATCATGCCTTTTTCCCTGAAACTGAAAAATTCACGATTGTCTCCACCGACTATGATATGGTCAATGAGCGGTATTCCCATCAGTTCACACAGCTTGTTCATGCGGTCTGTCATCATCGTGTCTGCCTTGCTTGGGAATACATTTCCGGATGGATGACAATGGATTAACATCATGCTTGCAGCATTGCTTAAGATACTTGATTTAAACAGCTCTCTCGGATGTGCCATTGCCTCATTTAAAGAACCAACACTTGCAAAATGCACATTGATAGGTTTTAAATCTGACCTTAGATTGACCACACACACTACTTCCCTGTCAAACTGGCACATACAGTCTCCCATGACAGCAGCTATATCCGCCGGATTGTTAAAGGTGTGCTCCGAATAAATCGGAGCATCCTTTACAAGTCTTACCGAAACCACATCAAGCTTGAAGTCATTCTTCTTTGGCATCAGACACCGCCTCCTCTCCAAACTCGACACGGATAACAAAGTCACCTTTCTGGCTGTTTATGAGAGCAATGAGTTCTTCCATTGTAAGTTCCTGCTCCATAACTGCCTCCTATCTGGACTTTTCCTTCGCATCATATACAAGGGGAGGTTCTGCAACGATACCATCAAGTCTCTTGTTAGGTGTATCAGTTGCAAGTGTGAGTTTTCTTAAATCCTTATCATAGTGATATACCTGATTGGAAAGTCTCTCGTCCAAAGACACCTCCTGCATATTTACCTCGACTACCATCTGTGCAAGCATCTCAGGGCTTCCCATATCTGAAGATACTGCAATAACCTCACGCACGCTCGAAGGGAGAATATAAAGGTCACTCTCTAAACTCTCTGCCAGCTCATGAAGCTCATTCTCATAAAGCATGGATGCTGCGCCATTGATACCCTTTTCATTGGAAATCACCCACATTGTCTGTTCCGGTGGAATCTCGGCTATCATCATATCTGCAATCTCCTGTGGCATCCCATCCCTTGCGAACATTTCTTTCATAATGTCATTCATGCTTCGTACTACAGGTGGAAAGAGCCTTCTTGTGTTTTCAGCAGCACACTTAAAGAGCTGTTCCTCGCTCATCCCAAGTCTTTTTGCAAATTCATTTGTAATTTTTGAACTCTGCACCGCATCCTTATCGGCACTGATAATTACCTTGTACACAATAGAAAGATCCTGGAACTCCCTGTGAGGTACCTGTTCCAAAAAGGTCTTATTCTGCTCTGTATTGATGAGCTGGAATACAATCTTCTCGTTAGCATCTCTCATAATGCTGTCCACATCAACAACCGGAGCCTGCTCATATGCCCTTTCCATAAAGTCACATGCAGCCATAAGTGTTTCCTCAAGATCACCACAGTCCTGATACTTCTTATACATGTCATTGATATAAATCGTAGGCGAAATGTTCCTGCCTTCTTCTCTTAAGATGATGCCATCAAGAGTCACATTCACCTTTTCCACTGGCTCTGCCACAAGCTCCATTCCTTTGAACTTCTCAGGCATATAATCCATAAACTTTTCTTTTACTACTTCCTTAAAAATCTCGTAATTCATCATATTACGATTCCTCCTTAATCTAAAAAAGCGGAGAACATAAGTCACTGGCTTACATTCCCCGCAAGGTTAATTGTTACTGTTTATTCTTTTTCTTTCTTCCACGAAGTCCTACTCCAACACCTGTAATAAGTGCAAGTGCACCAATTCCAAGATAAAGAAGCGGATTTGCATTGTCGCCTGTCTGTGGAAGCTTAGGCTCTGTCGGTACATTGACAAGCTTAAGAGTTGTTACAACAACATCCGGTGCATTGTCATCATATCGAAGAGTTACATCATGAGCTGTTTCATCAAGGATATATCCGTCAGCTGCTTTAGTCTCAACAACTGTATAATGGATATCTTCTTTGAATGATCCATCCTCGTTGTAAGTACAGATAGGAAGCTCCTTGCTCTCTGCATGACCATTCTTGTCAGTAGTGAGTGTATCAAGCACCTTTCCGTCCTTATCCCTTACTTCAAATACAACACCCTCAATCGGCTTTCCGGTTACTTTGTCAGTTTTCTCAATGACAATCTTACCTACTGCCTGCTCATCCTTCATGGATACCTTCTGAATCTCGGCAGTCTCCTTTACCTCAAAGGTCACATCCTTCGCCACCTTGTATCCATAAGGAGCTGATTCTTCACGAAGTGTGTACTTTCCAACAGGAAGTCTTTCGATCATATAAGTCTTTCCAGCCTCAGATGTCCAGCTTTCTACAAGCTTTCCATCAGCATCAATTACTGAAAGCTTTGCTCCAGGCAACTCTTTCTCTCCTGTGATATCAGTCTTTGAAATTTCTACCTTAATAGGTGCATTTTCAAATGCTGCCTCAAACTCGATAACCTTTACCTTATCTCCCTGATATGAAGCATCCACATCAAAAATCTTATCAGACTTCACATAGCCCTTTGGGGCCTCAATCTCTTTGACATAATACTGTCCAAGCGGAAGGTCAGAGGTAAATGCAGCCTTTCCATCCTTGCCTGTTACTGTTCTCTCAATCTGTGTATCAGCTTTTACGATTACCTTGCCATCTTTGTTCACAATGTCTTCTTTCGCAAATAAACCGAATACTGCTCCCTCAAGTGCTTCCTTAGTCTCTGAATCAGTCTTGGTTACAGTAATCTGCACTTTCTGACGCTCATTTGTCACATCCATTCCTGCAAACACAACCTTTGTATTCTGGTCGATATAGGAAAGGTCTGCTTCAATCGGTGTATCATCTAATACAAATCCATCAATGGTCTTTGTCTCAACAAGATAATATCTGCCAAGTGGAAGGTCATCAATTCTTGCGATACCCTTATCATTTGTCACGATGGTTGCCACCTTGTCTCCTGCCTTATGATATACAGTGTCAAGTCCGTCAGCACTTACGATATCCTCTTTTGCATATACATCAAAAGTTACTCCTGCAAGGCTGTCCTTGAAGAAATTGAAGATAAAGTCGTACCAGTACCCCTTCATAAGAGTGGTATCTGTTACAAATTCGCCGTCCTTATTGATAACGATGGAACCTGTAGGAACTTCATCCTTCATCTCTACATGCTGCACTTTGCCTGTGTCCTCAACTGTAAACTGGATATCTGCTGCCTTGAGATATCCGTAAGGAGCAAATTCCTCACGAAGAGTGTAAATCTCTCCAACTACAAGTCTCTTGATTACATGTGCTTCCTTAGCATCAGATGTCCATGTGTCTACCACATTTCCATCCTTATCAAGTACAGTAAGTGTTGCACCTGTAAGCTCTGCACCGCTTGTGATATCTGTCTTTGTAAACTCAAAGGTTGTAGGAGTGTTCTTATACTCGCTGTTATATACAGCAGTCTTAACATCCTGTCCCTGATATTTTGTATCAAAGTTTACTGCTTCCTCATTTGTCACATATCCGGCAGGCTTTACAAGCTCCCTTGCAACATATTTTGCAAATGGATAATTCTTAACAAAAGCAATCTTTCCATTCTCATCAGATGTTGCCTTCTCAAGAAGTGTGCCTTTCTCGATAATAACTCTGCCATCAGCATTCTTGATATCCTCATCTGCATAAAGACCAAATACTGCACCTGCAATCGGTGTGTTATCTTCTGCATCAAGCTTAGTCACTGACATATCAAGCTTCTGTCTGTCATCTGAGAAAGTAAGGCTTTCCTTGATAACAGGTGTCTTATCATCCACATATGTGAATGTCACTTTCTGCTCATTCGGATTTAATACATATCCGTATGGAGCTTCCACTTCCACAACTCTGTACTGTCCAAGAGGAAGATTCTTTGCTGTTGCCTTTCCATCCTTGCCAGTTGTAAGAGTTGTCACAAGGTCTCCCTTGCTGTAATACTTAATGCGGTTTCCGTCTGCATCCTTCTGGTTGTCTGCTGTGTAAATATCTTCCGCAGCATAAACTTTGAATTTTGCTCCGGCAAGTGAGCCTTCCTTATAAACAAACTCTTTCTCATATGAGCTTGCAAGAAGTCCACCCTTGAATCCGTCAAGTACCTCTCCCTTCTTTTCTACAGTCAGCTCTCCGACTGCAGGGGCATCGGAATATTCCACGGTGATGATTGCATCATTTGTATCACCATCTGTCTCAAATGCTGTATCAGTATCAACCGAGATGTTGACATACTTATCATTTACAACATATCCAAATGGTGCAGACACTTCCTCAATGCGGTAGTTACCGATTTTAAGTGCCTCCGGTAAGATTAAATCTCCGTCCTCATCAGTAAAGAATGAAGTATGCTCTACCTTTGACGGATAAGTTGTGTACTGCTTTACATATTCGTTCTTATCAATATTGAAGATTTTAAACTCTGCATTTGGCACAAGTACTGTCTGCTTTGTATCGGAATCCTTCTTGATTACACGAAGCTTTGCAGTAAACTCCCTGTCAAGGAATACTCTCCATGTCTGAGGTTTGTCAGGATGGTTCTCGCTGATTTTTACCTCAAATGGCTTGATCGTCTTCATGTTATGCGGAGTCTTTGACTCAACTACCACATAAGTTCCATAAGGAATTGCAATGGAAACTGCATGCCCCTTGTCATCGGATGTGATTGTTGTTGCTCCGTTTTCCCCGATTACAACCGGAGATGCCTTGTCAAAGTCATAACTTCCATCTGCCTTTACAGGTAAAGATGATTTCAAATAAGCTGTAAACTCTGCACCTGCAAGCAGTCCTGCTTCAGTATCATCGCCATTGTCAGATACCTTGATAAGCTGGAATGGCTGCTTGATTACCTGCTCTGCTGAAGTTGTACTTCTTGATACCTCTGCTACAAGGTCTCCCTCATAATCACATACCACATCATGTTCCTCTTCGTCTAAGAGATACCCCTCTGATGGAGTGATTTCCTTTACATAATAATTTCCAAGGTAAAGGTTATTGACCTCTGCCTCTCCATTCTTATCTGTTGTAAGTGTTGCTACAAGGTCACCTGCTTTGAATACGACTCCTGTTGCTCCGTCCGGATGCACGATATCGTTTCTTGCATAAAGACCATAAACTGCACCTTCAAGGCTTGCATCTCCCTGGGCAACTGCCTTGCCTGATTCCTTGTCTACCTTGTAGATATGAATCTTTGCTGTCGTTCTGTCATTCACAAATGTATGACTGAATGATGCCTTTGCCTGTGTTTCAGGTAATACATTGAAATTGAAGCTGTAAACATCTTTACTGTTTCTGATATACGCATATGGTGCCTGTGTCTCTGATACATAATATCCGTTAGAGATTGGCAGATCCGCGCTGTAGCTTGCCTTTCCGTCCTCACCTGTAGTTACTGTCTCAAGAGCTGTACCCTTTGTCACAATAACCTGTCCGGCATAGTTTTTGATGTCATTTCCGGCATAAAGTGTGTACTTGCCGCCTTCAAGAGGGTTCTCTGTGTCAGAGTCCTTCTTTACGACAGATACATCCGCTTTCTGTCTTGTATTCTCAATCGTAGTTGATTCATACTGGACTGTCACAGTCTGGTGCTTATACTCAACTGCTACTGTCTGAGGTGTGGTATTGATTGTATATCCGTCAATGCTCTTAATCTCAGTAATCACATAAGTTCCAAGATGAAGGTCAGATAATACCACCTGTCCGTCAGTTCCTGTTGTTAGGCTTTCTGCTACAACATCGCCAGCACTATACACCTTTGTACCATCTGCCTTGTAGATATCTGCCCCGGCAGTTACCTTGAATGCTGCTCCGGAAAGCTTCTTTTTCTCATAGGTGAAATTGCTTCCATTCCATGAGCTAAGCACCTCACCCTCTTTATAGATTGTGATTGCTCCAAGCTGCTCTTTATCTGTTGCAGAGATTCCCGTTGTCTGTCCTGCTTTTACAGTAAGTGTATGAACCTTACCGGAAAGGACATATCCCTTTGGTGCGGTAATTTCTTTTACATAATAAGTGCCTGCAACAAGTGCAGCTGACTTTGCATATCCGTTTCCATCTGTTGTCATGGTCTGTACTCTGTTTGTGCATCCGCTGTCAGAATAGATTCCATAAACTGCACCGGAAAGCTTCACTCCGCTTGACTCATCTGTCTTTGTAAGCTCACCATATCCGATGTTCTCTGTCTTGACCTTGATATAGGCTTTGACAGGATCTGCTGTCGGTCTTTCAGAAATAAACTCCTGATATCCGCTTTTTCCTGTAAGCCAGAATACACAGCTTGATGTTGTCTCAACCTTGCCTGCATTGGATGTGAATGTTCCTGTTGTAGCTGTAGTATTCACACTCGTTGAAGATATGGTAATACTGTTGCCATTCTTATCAACAGAATATCCGCTGATGCCAAAATCAAAATCCGATAAAACACCATTGCTGTCATATAATGTTGTTTCAAATCTCTGACTTCCCTCATTCCACTTCAGCTCATAAGTTGGTGCCTCACTGGTTCTGCGTGATGCAAAACTTGGAAGTGTTGCATTGTAGGAGCTGCTGATATTGTCCCTGAGTCTCTCATAATAACTGTATGAAGAATCAGGACTTGGTGCTGTGTTGCAGAGCTTTCTCGCTGCCGAATCACCACTTCCAGTTCCAAAAATATCTGCTACAATTACCCATACCATTGCCTGAGTTGCGATATACTCATCACACTGGCTGTTGCTTGGTGCCGCCTTTTGTGTACTGTTAAACCCATAATAAAGGCAGTAACTTAAAAGCTTTCTCTGCTGTGCTGACATTGATGTGCTTGCATCATCGTAGCTGTTCATAAGCTGACCGCCATCTGCTCTTAATCCGAAATTCATACAATATGCCGAATTTCCGTCAAGAATTGAATACAGAATCTTGCCATGATTAAATCCGGGCTTTAGCTCACTTACTTCTCCGGAATTTTTGACTGATGCATTCCAGAACGCAATATTTGCCTGCGGACTGGCTGCAAATGCTGTTGTACCATTCGTAAAGAGTGTTCCAACCAGTGTGAGCATAGCCATAAATCCTGCCATAAAACGCTTTAGTTTCTGTTTCATGTGCTCTTTCCTCCTTAATTTACGCATAAAAAAAGAAAGACATAAGTTTATGGCTTACATCTTTCTTCCTTCTGCTTCTATTCGTTTTTATTTATCTGTGACATCGAAACTCGTAATAGTCTGTGCCGCCTGTCGTGTAAACTCCATCATAACTGATGTAGAATACCGGATCTGTTTCCAAAAGTAACATACTTGCAATATATTCTGCGATTGCATCCTCAGATGATAACCGCTGTCCATCAATGGTACTTGCTTTGTTAAGGTCTGTCTCTACAAACACACTATAATAAGAGCCTTCCATACCATCGTAAGGATAATACTCATTGTACTCTTCCTGCGTGATACTGCCATCATTCAAATGGTTCTGTAAATTCTGCTGTGTGGTAATCATTCCTCCTGCCTGACACTTTGCTGTTGCAAGTGACACAACATTCTGTGGACTGTATGCCACGGATGCAGGCTGTGGGTTGCTCACATTGTCTTTCGGACTGTCTGTAGTCTGACCACCATTACCTGCATTACTCTGATTTCCGCCAGCTTCCTCATTATCATTTACAGGAGCTTTCTGTTCCGGCTCGTCATTCTGCTTTGGCTTTTCTTCCTGCTTTGAAGCAGTTTTATTATCTGCGGATCGGTTATCTTCTTTATCAGTCTTCTCTTCTGAATCTTTAGCCTCGGCAATATCTTTCTCTGTCTCATCACTTCCAGCTTCGGTTGTGACCTCTGTGACAGCTTCCGTTGCCATTGCTACTTCTTCAGTTGGCTTTACGCTTTCCGTCTGTTTCTCTGTCTGATTATCAGCCTTTTCCTTACCACCATTACAGGCAGCCATTGAAAAGACCAGTACTGCGGATAATAAGATAATACTTATCTTCTTCATAGTAATCACCCATCCCTTCTCCGCAAGAGGGACGGGCTTTGTGTTCCGTGCCATCCACCCTTGCAGTGAACTATTTATCTGTAATGCACGGGACACATAGGACTGTCCCGTATTCTGTGCATCTTAAACTCCTTTCATTATACCAGCTCTCTTATTTTAAAGAAATACTGCATAAGTCTTCTGTTTTTCTTATAATTTAAGAATAAACCCTTTACCTGCATTCGCTCACCTCCTCTCAGAATGTGCCCATTCTTACGAATGAAAGAAATACCCTTGCCACCATTGCGAATAGAAGAAGAATTATTCTGGCAAGTCCTAAGACCAGCTTCAAAGCTCCAAGAATTATCCTTAATATCCACTTGAGTATCTCTAAAATCACTGTTCCTACGGCTCCCATAACTCTTCTCATAATAATCAGTCTCCTTTCGACATCCATCCCATTGCAAGACCTGCAACATCTGCATCGTCCATAACATCTTCTGTAAGTTCTTGTGCTTCACTATTGGCTGCCTGCATAATTACCGGCTGACCAACATTCATCCCGGATATCACTCCGCCTAACAGCTTTATTACCTCTTTTCTAGCCTCATTGGTTGCTGCTTCAATGACTTCTTCCTTAATGTCATCAATATCTTCTGACCGGATATATTCAGCCCTCTCTTTTTCCTTCTTCTTGATAACAAAGGTTTCTTTTCCATAATTATCAATGTAAAACTGAATCGCATCTATGATGAACTGATTCTTAGATTTGAAAATCTTTGGATCAAGGTTCTGAATCACATCATTGATTTTCACATGCTGAGGATTGCTCATGTTGAGGCGGACAGAAGTTTTTACTTCATATTCAAGTCTTCTTCCCATCATCTGCCTCCTTATGATAATCGCTTAGTGCTTTTAAGTCCCATCGTGGCAAGCTGTTCATATCCTCTTGCATTTGCCTTTACATCAAGGTTATAGGAAATGTTCTTTGCATCGTGACTGCCAAAATTCTTCATCACAACTGCCCCGCCACCGACAAATACAATCGGTGTAGTCTTTAAGTTATACCCAAACTCACGGATTGAGTTATATACCTTATCAACAAAATCCTCTATCTCTGCCTTGATAATGGCAAAGTATTCATCATCAATATCTGACCTGCCATATCGCATGATGTTCTGTATCTCTGACTCGTCTACCTCTCCGTTAAGCTGTCTTACACACTGCTCATTGATAGAACGCATACAGGTAATAAGACCTTTTGGAATCGTCACACACTTTGATTCATCCGGTGACTTGTTGATTACCGGCATAATGTCGATTGTCCAGCTTCCAATATCTACTATCAGTGTTTTCTTTGCCATAGCAGGAATCTTGTCCACTACTGCTGCATAGCACTGAGGAAATACTGCCACATCATCAATTTCAATATGATATGACTCATTCTCATATTTGAAGCTTACACGCTTATTCTTTGTCAGGTACTTGATAAAATCATTCTTCTCTGCTCCAAATCTTGTAAGTGGAAGTCCTACAGCAAGAAATACCTTTGCCTCTGCAAGACCTCTTCTTTTAAGTTCCTTGGCAACTGCTGCAAGAGTGAGAAGATAAAAGCTGTCATCTTCGACCTTTGTATCCTTTACTTCCTGCCTCACAGCTCCAACCTTATAGAACTTTCCTTCATACTCAAGTACATCGCCGAAAAGTGCCGGAGTTGTTGTAATCTCCTTAACACCTGTGACAAATACCTGAGAGATTGTTTTCATCATTGACCATCCATGATCAATGCCGATTACTTCTAACTTGTTATTCATGTGTTTTGCACATCCTTTCTTCTTAAACAGCCACTTGAACATCTTAACCACCTACTTTCCTATCAGCTTTCGCATACAAGGAAAACAATAACCATTCCCTCGATAATATGGACATCCGACACATTCCGTCGGAAGTTTCTGTTCCTTTTTCTTAGATGGTTTACAACATGTTCCATTGGCACATCTGTTGTTATGTCCCCAGAAGAATCTACAATGCATACAATCTTTTAATTCTCTTTCAAGCTTTTCTTCTGGAGATACAAACCTGCGTTTCTTATGCTTATCTCTTTTTTCAACTGTTCCCACCAGAGCTCTCCTCCCTTCCAAGGAGTGATTGCTCTCTTATCTGTTCCATTGTCCTGTCCGACTCTCCTGCCGTCCTAGCTAACGAATACAATACGATAAGAACAATAATTATTAATGCTATGCTAAATCCCATCACCACTTTATCCTCCTTCAAATTAGTTGCCATATAGACAGAATTTGAATTTGGAAGTGATATAGTCTACATGGCTATGCTTAACGCTAAGCATGTAGGTACACGCCAGTCTTCTAGACTCCTATATCGCCCCGTGTACAAAGAGGTGTTCTCACCTCCGGGAGTTACAGACGAGCCACAAAATGTGTTTCACGACGCCCTTCTGAATTATCAGAAGCACTATCTCCTCTTTTAGCCTTTTGAGGATAAGGACGAACTTCTCGCCCTCTGTGGTTAATTATCCTTACGCAACATGCCTATTCCTTTTACCAGATTTCCATCCAGCTTCTCGCCCTTCATCTTTCGATCCATCAGACTACTAATATGATAGCTGTGACTTTCATCCTCCAGGTACATACCCCGTAAATTTACTACCTACAGATACTCTGCAGTGCAAACTACTTTGCAAATCTGTAACTGATTATTCAATTGTTATGTCCAATCTCTCTTGGACAATTGATATTCTACAATGCACTTTAATTTTACGGAAGTGACACCACTGGTGTATTTTTACGAATTTTCACCAGTTTTTGGTGTATTTGTCATTTCCTTTAATTTGTTCCATGTATGCTTAGGCAGTTCTCTTGCCGGCTCTCTGAATCGTTCAAGATATTTTTCAAATAATTCCGTATTGATTAATGCTGAATTACCGACTTTATAGACTGCTCCTGCCTCTCTCGCAATTACTATGATTCTAGATTTACTTATCCCATAAATAATCGCTCCTTCCTCTGCATTGACAAATTTTTTCATAAAATCCTTTGTATCTGAATAGCACTTATATGAGTAACTCATTCATCAGTCTCCTTTCACATTTGGCAATGGATGTTTCATTTCTGTTGGCGGTTCTCTGAATTGCTCCATATAATCATCAAAAATTTCCAAATTTATTAATATAGTATTTCCCTTAGCTGTTCCAATCTTATATACAGCACCCGCTGCTCTAGCCATTTCAATAAATCTATGATGCCCTATGCTATATGTCATTGAAGCTTCCCCAATTCTTACAAACTTCTTTTCTACGATTTTGTTTGAACTAGGCACTCTTGCAAAATGTTTCATAAATTTCATCAACCTTTCCTTATGTACTAATATAATCTTTGCAAGCTGATATCTTGCTCCAGCAGCTAATGCTATATCCATTGCCTCATCTCGTGTTACATCTAATAAAGCCATTACTTCATCAATACGAATAAATCTTGGTTTTACAATTTCTTTTCTATAGGCACTAACTGAACCACTCAATGTATTTACCATAACATCACCTACTTATAAAACTCAGAATCTGTAATATGAAAAGTTTCAAGATACTTATCCAATATTTCTGTATTAACAAGTACAAGCTGACCAATCTTATAACAAGCCTTGGCATCCTTAGCCACTTCTTGAAATTTTGTCATTCCCATACTGTACATCTTTGCACCATCTGAATATCTTACAAACTTTTTTGCATCCTCATATCTATCTTTTTTCTTTGATTCATCCATTGCTGTGCTCCTTTCACTTTGACTTCATAACAAATGACGTATTTTCTCCATAACGCAAAAAAGAGGACATCTTCTAAATTTCTTTAGAAAATGTCCTCTTAGTAGTTCATATTCGATTGAGTCTTATTCTTTTCAGATTGTGTACTCTTTCATACTGATGTAAATGACTATGCCAAAATACGTCTTTTAATGCGTCCTTTGACGTACTCAAATGCCTCAATCCCGCATAAACACTAGGTTTATTTATCCAAGCTCTTCATCGTCGGGAAGAGTAATACATCACGGATTGCCGGGCTGTTTGTCATCATCATAACCATACGGTCGATACCGAATCCGATACCACCTGTAGGCGGCATACCGATGCTTAATGCGTTCAGGAAGTCTTCGTCTGTGTGGTTTGCTTCATCATCACCGGCAGCGAATGCTTTTTCCTGTGCCTCGAAACGCTCTCTCTGATCGATCGGATCATTCAACTCGGAATAAGCGTTTGCCATCTCCCATCCGTTCATGAAGAACTCGAAACGCTCTACATAATCCGGATTTTCCGGTTTTTTCTTTGTTAACGGAGAAATCTCTACCGGGTGATCCATGATGAAAGTCGGCTGGATCAGGTGCTCCTCTACATACTCCTCGAAGAAGAGATTTAAGATATCACCTTTCTCATGACGCTCCTCATATTCGATATGATGCTCGTCTGCAACTTTTTTTGCTTCCTCAGTAGAATGAATCTCGTTGAAGTCTACATTTGCATACTGTTTTACAGCATCAACCATTGTGATACGTGCAAACGGTTTAGACAGATCCATGGTGTGCTCACCGTATGTGAGGATCTCGGATCCGGTTACTTCCTTTGCTACATGACGGTACAGGTTCTCTGTCAGATCCATCATGCCGTGGTAATCTGTATATGCCTGATATAACTCCATCAGAGTGAATTCCGGATTGTGACGGGTATCAAGTCCCTCGTTACGGAATACACGACCGATCTCGTATACACGCTCCATACCGCCTACGATCAGACGTTTCAGATAGAGCTCCAGAGAGATACGGAGTTTCAGATCTTCGTTTAATGCGTTAAAATGTGTCTCAAACGGTCTTGCAGCGGCTCCGCCTGCGTTGGATACCAGCATCGGTGTCTCAACTTCCATAAAGCCCTGTCCATCCAGATAACGACGGATACTGCTGATGATTTTGGAACGTTTGATGAATGTATCTTTTACTTCCGGATTCATGATCAGGTCTACGTATCTCTGACGATAACGTGTATCTGTATCTGTCAGACCATGGAATTTCTCCGGAAGTACCTGTAAGCTCTTGGAAAGAAGAGTTACCTCAGAAGCATGGATGGAAATCTCTCCTGTCTTTGTCTTGAATACTTCACCTGTGATACCAAGGATATCACCTACATCATATTTTTTGAAATCCGCATAGGATTCCTCTCCGATATTATCGCGTGCCACATAAGACTGAATGCTTCCCTGCAAATCCTGTACGTTGCAGAAAGAAGCCTTTCCCATAACACGTTTGAACATCATACGACCGGCGATCGTTACAGTCTGACCTTCTAATGTGTCAAAATTGTCTTTGATCTCCATGCTGTGATGTGTTACATCATATTTTGTAATCTGAAACGGATCTTTTCCACGTTCCTGAAGATCCTGCAGTTTCTCGCGACGAACCTTCAAAAGCTGGTTAACGTCTACGTCCTGTCCTTTCTTTTGTTCAGCCATTTTCATTCTCCCTTTTCTCTTAGTTTGATCTCTGGATTTCCAGTACTTTATACTGTAAAACACCTGCCTGTGTCTCTACATTTACAATCTCACCGACTTTTGCACCAAGTAATGCTTTTCCAACCGGAGACTCATTTGAAATCTTGCCTTTCAGGCTGTTTGCCTCAGTGGAACCAACGATCTTATACTCAAGTTCCTCATCAAACTCGCAGTCAAGAATACGTACCTGACAGCCAACGCTGATCTTGTCCAGATCTACCTCATCCTCAACAACAACTTCTGCATGTCTTAAGATTTTCTCGATCTCTTCAATACGTGCTTCGATATCACGCTGCTCATCTTTTGCTGCATCGTACTCAGCGTTCTCTGATAAGTCACCCTGCTCACGCGCTTCTTTAATCTTCTGAGCGATCTCTTTTCTCTTTACTACTTTTAATTCCTGTAATTCGTTCTCCAGTTTCTGTAATCCCTGGTAAGTCAAAAGATTTTTCTTATCCATGTTTGTTGATCCTCCTGATCGTTTTTTATTTATCATTAATTTTGAAGAGTTTTATCCACTTTCACAATCAATACATTATAACCAATCGGTACTTCTATGTCAAGATTTTGCATCTTCTCTTCCTCAGTTTGTACGGCAGTTTCATGAATCTTCCACCGGCGCTTGTAAAAAGGAACATATAAAACCTTTGGCATCAGACGGTCTGTGTACATGATCCCCTGCCGCTCCAGGTCAAGTACCACGTTTGCATGGCTCTCCCGCATCGCATCCAGTGGAAAAATTCTGGTCATGAGACCGTATTCCATCTCCAGCCAGACGGTAAAAGACACAAAATCTTCCGGTCGGTTCGTACAGATTTCCAGAAAATTCAACCCCGGACTCAACTGTCGCAAAATCTGATCCACATCATCGTCCTCGCCAAATACCTGGTCCGGCGTATCCGTGTCAATGATCAGCGGTTTGAAATCGCGATATAACTGTTTTCTGGTCAGTCTGCCTCCCAGTTCTTCTTTTTCCTCCCGGATCACATCCTGTTTCTGCCACAGGATCTGTTCTATGATACTGCGGGTTGCAAAAATCCATGGATTTTCTGTCGTTTCCGGTTCCGGATCATTTGGTTGTTCCTGCACGTTATGCCGTTTTTTCAAAATACGGCAAAGGTATGTCCACATTTTTCGGAAGAAGTTTTTTATTTTGCTGACTTTTCCTGCACAGTTCTGTTCTGCCATAATCTGTTTTCCCACATTTCCTGTTTTTGATCTTCTTACAGTTTATGTGGAAAAAGTCGTTATTATGATTTTTTTACTATTTGTAATGTCTATGTTATTATAATCTTTTTACTATCTATAACGAAATTTCTACTATTGATTCTTTATCTGTTCCACTTCATCGTATCTGTTTCAGCATTTCTGTGACTTGCATATCATTTCTTTCCATGCACTTTACGCTATGCTTCTTCTGCCAGCCACTGTTCCAGCAATGCTTCCAGCTGTGCATAGCTTTCCACTTCATTGATCTTCCCGCGAAGTTTGGAAGAATTTTTATAACCGGCAGTGTACCATGCGGCATGTTTGCGGATCTCACGGATCCCAATGTAATCTCCCTTGATCTGAAGCTGTAAACGGGCATGTAAAAGCATCATGTCTGCCACTTCCCGGCGGCTTGGTTTCGGCAACTCTTCACCAGTCTCAAGCTGATGCTGGATCTGTTTGAAGATCCATGGATTTCCCTGTGCACCACGTCCGATCATAAAACCGTCACATCCGGTCTGTTCTTTCATACGAACCACATCCTGCGCACACAAAATATCACCGTTTCCGATGACCGGAATGGATACTGCCTCTTTTACCTGACGGATAATATCCCAGTCCGCTTTGCCGGAATAATACTGCTGTCTGGTTCTTCCATGTACCGCTATCGCCGCCACGCCACAGCTTTCCGCGATTTTTGCGATCTCCACGGCATTGACATGTTCCTCATCAAAGCCTTTTCGAATTTTCACCGTCACCGGTTTTTTCACCGCTTTTACCATCTTGGTCAGAATCTCTTCCACCAGCTTCGGATCTTTCATCAATGCCGATCCCTCATGGTTATTCACCACTTTTGGCACCGGACAGCCCATATTGAAATCAAGGATCTCAAAGGGACGCTCCTCGATCTGCGCTGCCATAGCTGCCAGAATATCCGGATCTGATCCGAACAACTGCAGTGAAACCGGATGTTCCTCCGGATGAATCTCCATCAGTAATTCCGTATTTTTATTTTTATAATAAATCGCTTTTGCGCTGACCATCTCCATGCACAAAAGCCCTGCACCCTGTCTGCGGCATAACAAACGAAATGGCAGGTCTGTTACGCCTGCCATGGGTGCCAGTACTAAATTGTTCTCCAGGGTTACATTGCCTATTTTCAATTTATTCATACTGTACTCTTTCCGTTTTTTCTTCTATTTATCCTTGTATCTACGCTTGTTTGTTTTACATTTTCAATGTATCTGATCTGAGATTCTGCATTTTCTGAAATTACTTTTTCTGCTTTTCCAAGATCAGACTTTCCCAAAACTACTTTTTCTGTTTTTCAAAGATCAGACGCATGCCCTGTAAGGTAAGCATCGGATCATAAATATCAATGGCATTGGTCTCTTTTTCAATAATTCTTCCAAGACCGCCGGTTGCCACAACTTTGATATTCTCCTTGCCAAACTCTTTTTTCATCTGTTTGACAATGTATTCTGTCTGTCCGATCTGACCATATACCAATCCTGCCTGCATACATGCAATGGTATCCTGCGCCAGAATGCTCTTCGGTTTCTTGATCTCAAATTCCGGCAGTTTGGCAGCCATACTCCACATCGCCTGCGCGGAAGTACGGATACCCGGTGCGATCACACAAGCGGTAAAGGTACCATCTGAATCTACCAGATCAAAGGTAGTTGCCGTACCATAATCAATCACGATCGCCGGTCCACCATACAGCTCATAAACTGCTGCCGCATCCACGATACGGTCTGCACCTACCTGACGTGGGTTTTTGGAAGTCACACGGATTCCGGTCTTTACGCCAGCCTCGATAATAATTGGTTTTGTATTAAAATATTTGATGATGGCACTTGTCAGGGAATGCATAACGTTCGGTACTACGGATGCAACGATGACATCTGTAATTTCTCCAACTTTCACCTGATTATGCTCCAGCAGCTCACACATCACCATACCGTACTCATCTGAGGTACGTGTCTGAATTGTTGTCATTCGAAATGTGGTACGCAGTTTTTTCCCTTCAAATACACCCAGTGTGATATTTGTATTCCCGATATCTACGGTTAAAAGCATTTTTCCAGTCCTCCACTAGCTAGTTTTCAACGTTTATCTGATGAGTCACTTTATAATACATTTCCAGTGATTCCAACAATTCCTGCTTTGTGTTCTGCAGCTGTTTCACTTTCAGAACACTTCCAATCTCATCATACAGCAAATCACCCTCATCTGCCGCCGTCTCAAAGATCAGTTCTCCGTCTTCATCAAATTTCAAGGTAAGTGTACCGCCTACATCTTCTGTATACAATACACACATCAGTTTCAGTTCATCCTGGATTCCCTGCGGTAATTTCTGAAAATCCGAATTCAGATAATATTTTTTTGTATATGCGCTGGATCCACACAGCACTACTTCTTCCTGATTCATAAATGATCATTTTCTCCTGTTATCTATTCTTCTGTCCAGTTCGTCTATTCTGGCAAACAAAGGTACATTCATCACACATATCCATACACACCACGAACGGATACTTCACCGGAGGAAACATGGGCAGTTCCGTCTTCTGTCTGTACCAGAAGCTCCCCACTCTGATTGATTCCCTGCGCGACGCCGGTATACTCCTGCCGCGGGTCAAGCACACGCACACTGCGCCCACGGTTGATAAGATGACTGTTATACTCATTCATCAAACCGGACAGATCCTGTGTTTTCAGATAAAGAGCATAATATTTTTCAAACTCTGCCATAATCTTTGCAGCCAGTTTTGCTCTGCTGATGCGCACACCCGTCAGCAAATACAGGGAGGTAGCTGTCGCAGCCACTTCCTCCGGAAAAATTTCATTGGAAACGTTGATTCCCACGCCGATCACAATATAGTTGATATAATCGATCTGTGCGCTCATCTCTGTCAGAATGCCACAGACTTTTTTGCCATCACATACGATATCGTTCGGCCATTTGATCTGTGTGTCAATTCCAACCACATCTTCAATGCCCGCCCGGACCGCAAGTGCCATCACAAGGGTCAGCATAGAAGCATTTCCCGGTTGAATATCCGGTTTTAACAGCAAAGTCATAAAAATACCTTCGCCGGCTTTGGAATCCCAGGAACGTCCCCGGCGTCCTTTTCCAGAAGTCTGACAATCGCTGAGCACCAGCAGACCGTGCTCTGCACCTTCTTCTGCCAGCCGTTTTGCCTGATTGTTGGTAGAATCGGTCTCATCAAACACCACCAGATGCTGTCCCGCCCAGTCTGTTTCCAGATATTTTTGAAGCTGTTCTTCCGTCAGCAGATCCGGTTCTTCTTTTAACCGATAGCCTTTGTTTCTCACTGCTTCAATCACATATCCTTCTGCTTCTAGCTGACGGATTGCTTTCCATACCGCTGTGCGGGATACACCAAATTTTTCACTGATTTCCTGTCCGGATATAAAATCCTGACAATTCTGCAAAAGTTCCAGAATTTTCTTTTTCACAGTTTTCTCCATCCTATCATACAGTTCATACCGTACGTATTCTGTCTTGTCTTCTATTGGATATTCAATCAGATATGCTCAACGAAGACAACGTACTTTTTTATATTTGGTCAATTCAGAGCATACGCTCCATACGGATGATTATTTCTCAGCTCCGCCAAGGGTTGCATACATAACCGCTTTGATGGTATGCATACGGTTCTCAGCCTCATCGAACACGATAGACTGCGGGCTTTCGAATACCTCATCTGTTACTTCCATTGCATCCAGACCAAATTTGTCATGGATCTCTTTTCCGATCTTTGTATTCAGATCATGGAATGCCGGCAGACAATGCATGAATTTTACCTGCGGTCCTGCATTTTCCATTAATTTTGCATTTACCTGATATGGTGTCAGCTCCTCGATACGGCTTGCCCATACATCATCCGGCTCACCCATGGATACCCATACATCTGTATAGATAACATCTGCACCTTTGGTCCCTGCCATTGCATCCTCTGTCAAAGTGATGGTTGCACCTGTCTCCTCTGCGATGGCACGGCACTGAGCAACTAATTCCTCATTCGGGAAATATTTTTTATTTGTGCATGCAGTAAAATGCATACCAAGTTTCGCACATACGACCATCAGAGAATTTCCCATATTATAACGGGCATCGCCCATGTACGCAAGTTTAATTCCTTTTAAATGTCCAAAATGCTCTTTGATGGTGAGCATGTCTGCGATCATCTGTGTCGGATGGAACTCATTGGTTAGACCGTTCCATACCGGAACACCTGCATATTTTGCAAGTTCCTCAACGATCTCCTGATCGAAGCCACGATACTCGATACCATCGTACATACGTCCAAGAACGCGTGCAGTATCTGCAATGCTTTCTTTTTTACCGATCTGGGAAGCAGACGGGTCAAGGAATGTTGTATGCATACCAAGATCAAAGGCTGCTACTTCAAAAGAACAACGGGTACGTGTACTATTTTTTTCAAAAATCAGGGCAATGTTTTTGCCTGTCAGTACATCGTGACGAATACCTTTTTTCTTTTTCTCTTTCAGCTCTGCGGATAAGTCAATCAGATATGTAATCTCTTCCGGTGTGAAATCCAGTAATTTTAAAAAGTTTTTTCCTGTTAAATTCATTTCTTTTTTACCTCTCAGTTTATTATCATTCAGCTTTTTCTATTTTCTGCTGTAAAAAATCGCATCTTGCCTGTGTTTCTTCGACAGAAAATGGTAAAACACCTTCTGTCATGTAAAAACTCATGTCAAAGGATATGCGCAATCCGCCTACGCTACTTGCTTGATTTGATTAAAAACAGGGCTGCCGTGCGGGCAGCCCATGTTACTATTCTTACTTTTCTTTTACATCTGCTGCTACTTCTACCAGAGATTTGGCAAGTCCTGCCATACCCTGAATTTCTGACGGAATAATAATCTTTGTTGCTTTGCCGTCTGCTGCTTTTGCAAATGCCTCCAAACTCTTGATCTGAAGAACTGCTGCATCCGGAGAAGCCTCTTTCAGGAAGCGGAGACCATCGGCGTTTGCCTGCTGGATCTTCAGAATCGCTTCTGCCTGACCTTCTGCTTCTTTGACGGTTGCTTCACGTTTTGCCTCTGCACGAAGGATTGCTGCCTGTTTCTCAGCCTCCGCATCCAGAATTGCAGATTCTTTCTTACCTTCTGCAACCAGAATGGTGGATTTCTTCTCACCTTCTGCACGAAGGATTGCCTCACGACGTTCACGCTCAGCCTTCATCTGTTTCTCCATCGCATCCTGAATGGCCTGCGGCGGAATGATGTTTTTCAGCTCTACACGGTTTACTTTGATTCCCCATGGATCTGTTGCGATATCCAGGGAAGCTCTCATTTTTGTATTGATGGTCTCTCTGGAAGTAAGTGTCTCATCCAGCTCCAGATCACCGATGATATTTCTCAGTGTTGTTGCTGTCAGATTTTCAATCGCCATGATCGGATTTTCCACACCATAGGAAAACAGCTTCGGATCTGTGATCTGGAAAAATACGACAGTATCAATTCGCATGGTAACGTTATCTTTTGTAATAACCGGCTGCGGTGCGAAATCAACAACCTGCTCTTTTAACAGAACTCTTTTTGCCACACGGTCGATGATCGGCATTTTGAAATGAATACCAACCTCCCAGGTTCCCTGATATGCGCCCAGACGCTCTACAACATATGCGTTCGCCTGAGGTACAATCTTGATGCATGATGCCAGAATCAAGATAACTACTACGATTAGAATAATAATTGCAATCACTATATTGCCCTCCTTTACACGTTCAAAAAGAATATGTCTGCTTTAGGTAATCGGATTTCAGGAATGTCACAACTCTCTTACTGCAAAATACGCATCATGTAGCACATGACATATGCCTCCCAATTACTCCGGACACTTAACCATCAGTTTTACCCCGCTGATAGAAACAACGCTTACAACGTCATCCTTTTTGAATTTTTGCTTTTCATCCACACTTCTTGCTGCCCATTCCTGACCGCGTATCATCACACGTCCGGTTGACAGAAGATTATCAATCGGTTCTATTACGACTGCTTCTTCTCCGATCAGTGTCTGTGCATTTGTGCGAATGTGCTCCGAATTGAATTTTTTCTGAGCCAGTGGTCGGATCAGCAGAACCAATACCAACGACACAATCAGAAACACGATTACCTGTACAGCGACTCCACCCTGAGCCACGCTAACAAAAAATGCTGCCAGTGCACCGCCTGCAAACCAGATGGTCAGCAATCCCACGGTCGCGATCTCGAGCAGGATAAATGCTACCAGAAGAACCAGCCATATCATTGGCGCTGATAATGAAAACATGTCGATCCCCCCTTTTCCTTGTTTTCACCAATATACTATATTTTCTCCCGTTTTACAATAATAATCACAAAAAGAGAGACCACATTCTTGCCGTTTTCCGGCAATTTTTGTAGTCTCTCTGTATAAAGCACGGTAATTCTTAAAAAGAATATAGCAACTTCTGTTGACTAATATCACGCACCAGGTCTCGCTCACGTCCAACCTGAATTGCATAAATTGTTCCGCCTATAGCTTTTCTTAATAGAAAATCTGTGATCCGATCACTGTACCGGATCCGCTTGTTCCTGCATGGAAATATTTTGCTCCGCCTGTATTATCTGCACCACTTAATGCTTCTGCTGCTGCCTGATAACAACTGGATGAGATATTTCCGCTGCTTAATACTCTTGCAAGCTTTCCACTGGAAGCCGGTGTAAACTGACCGCTCTGGTAGATAACACCGGAAATGCTGTTCGGGAAAGATCCGCTTTTTACACGGTTCATGACAACAGCTCCAACTGCAAGCTGACCGGAATACGGTTCTCCGCCTGCCTCACACTGGATGATGGCTGCCAGAAGCTGTGTGTCACTGGAAGAAGCGCTGACTGCTTCAGAGCTTGTTGTAACTGCTGCACTGTCTGAGCCTGAGTTGCTGTTTCCTGCCTGAGCTGCTGCTTCCTGTGCTGCTTTCTGAGCGGCAGCTGCTTCTCTTGCACGGATTTCTTCCATGCTTACGGCATCGTCAATATTTAATGCAACGTCTACATAGTCTGCTGCAACATATGCAGTTGTTCCGTTGCAGTCTACGGAAACCCATCCGTCAACTTCCTCTGCATCTGTGTTTACTGTCAGAGATGCGCCGGAATCGATGACGTCAAGAATTTTTGCATCTGTGTTGGATGCCTCACGAACACGGATACCATCTGCATTCGCGGTTGCCTTTGTCTCACAGTTTTCTTCTGCATAAGTGTGAGCATCTTCGCCAAATACACAATATGCATTATTTACATAACCTTCTACGTCTCCGGATTTTACCTTGGTCCATTCATCACCGGTCTCAAGTACTTCCGCACCGGAGCCTGCATAAAATTTTCCAACTACTTCCGCATCCGCAGATGCTTCTTTTCGTATATTCAATGAACTGTCTTTATCAACTGTTACCAGCATTTTGTCTGCCCACTCAGCAGCTTCTGCCGCTGCCTGTGCGTTCTGTTGTATGATCTGAACAGACTGAACTCCTGTGCTTGCCGCCTGGCTTACACGGTCTGCCACATTTGCATTTACTGTAGCGCTCTCCGTCGTGGTTCCTGTCTCAGCAGCACTTGCAGAAACGGCTGTTGTGACGGATGTGAGTGCCAGAGCTGCTGTAATAATTCCGCTTTCAATAACCTTTCTAAATTTCATTTGACCTCCTGATTCAAACCTTTACAAAATTGCCCGTAAAAATTTGTTAATTGATTTTATAATTTGTTTTGTGTTAGTATTACAATTCCAATTACTAATTATGCATTTCTGTTAAATTTGTTACAGAATTGTTACACAAACGTTGCACGCATTATAACAACTCATTTTCAGGATGTCAACCCTATTTTTCACTTTTTGTGCACTTTTTACCCATTTTTTCCTTGAAAAAAGATGATTTTTATACCAAATTGCACATTTTTGTGCACTTTTTTGGGATTCCATCATCTTTTTCAAAATGCAATTTATTACATCATTTACGGAAACATTTCCTGTATGACACTGCCAAATAATTCTTCCTCTGACTTTGTTACAGCATGTCCTCTTTTTGCACTTGTTTCCGGTTCTTTTCTTATGTATTTTTCACGATCTCTGCCACTGTCTGTTGCTCTCTGACTCATGGCAATTTTCATTACATCTTTTGATTTTTCCGTCAGACGGATGATCTGTTTTCTGCATCGACGCACCCCTGCCAGATTGATTATCATCAGTACTACAATACACCCCAGAATACCCAGAATCAGCTCTGTCGTATGCTGTGTATATATCATTTCTGCAAAATGAATCAGTCGATCCATTTCACGCCTCCTTCCCGTCATGGATCCTGTTCATGACATTTTTGTTACATAGCAAGTGTAACAAAAACATACACTTTAGAAAAGGGGCTTTGCGGCTCTTTTCGCCGCAAGTTTCGACCTGTTTCTTCCTATTATAATATTTTTCCAGTTTTTAATACTTAACTGATCAATTTTCATCAAAAACCGGAAGTTAATCAACTCGTAGAGATGATTCTGAAACAGAAAATTCTCTCCTTCTAAGAAAATCTGCTATTACTGAACACTTACAGAAATGGCGGCTCAATTCTGTAAGTGTTGAATCCCTTTTTTGACGAAGAGAAATACTTGTCACCCCATGGGAATAGGTGTATATTTGTAAGAAATGAAGTCAGATATCTGAAACAGAAAGGATTCATCATATGAAAAAAATCATTCTCACCGGCGGTGGTACTGCCGGACATGTTACACCAAATATTGCGCTTCTTCCGCGCCTGAAAGAACTGGGTTATGACATTTCCTACATCGGTTCTTATGCAGGCATGGAAAAAGGACTGATCGAACAGCAGAATATCCCGTATTACGGCATTTCTTCCGGAAAACTGCGCCGTTATTTTGATCCGAAAAACTTCTCTGATCCATTTAAAGTAATGAAGGGATATTTTCAGGCAAGAGCTCTGATGCGCAAATTAAAACCGGATATTGTATTCTCCAAAGGCGGATTTGTCAGTGTTCCGGTGGTTCTGGCAGCAAAACATGCCAAAGTGCCGACGATCATCCATGAATCTGATATTACTCCGGGACTTGCCAACCGTATCGCGATCCCGGCAGCAAGCCGTGTATGCTGTAACTTCCCGGAAACAATTCCACATCTGCCGGAAGGAAAAGCTGTATTGTCCGGTTCTCCGATTCGTGCAGAGCTACTTCACGGAAGCAAAGAAGCTGCTTATACATACACTGGTCTCAACAGTGAAAAACCGGTCATTCTTGTAGTTGGCGGAAGTTCCGGTTCCAAAGTCATTAACGATACTGTCCGCAGTATTCTTCCGGAACTGCTGAAAAATTATCAGGTGATCCATCTGTGTGGAAAAGGAAATCTGGATGCTTCCCTGAATAACACAGCCAGTTATGTACAATATGAATATGCAAACAAAGAGCTGGCAGATATGTTTGCCGTTGCAGAACTTGTAATCTCCCGTGCAGGTGCTAACTCTATCTGCGAATTGCTGGCATTACGTAAACCAAATATTCTGGTTCCGTTATCCAAAAATGCAAGTCGTGGCGATCAGATTCTGAATGCAAATTCTTTTGAAAAACAGGGATTCAGCTATGTGATCGAAGAAGAAGCGTTGTCTGATCAGACACTGACTGATGCGATTCATACTGTATGGGAAAAACGCAAGGATTATATTCATGCAATGGAAAGCAGTGATCAGATGGATGCGGTTACAACGATCACAGATTTGATTGAAAAACTTCGGAAACATTAGATCTTGTTTGGTGTGGCTTATTTGTGTGGCTTAAAATTTACGATATTATGTTTTGATACGAACTTCTGCATTTTGCCTCAGTCGCTAACAATCGCTCCTTGAGGAAAAATGCAGAAGTTCTCAATTTACATCGTGATATTTGTAAATTTTTTGCGCCACACTGCACTGCGTGCCGCATGTATATACATGCTTCTCTAATGATAAAGCAAAAGAGCAAAAAGACTTGTTTTTTATAAATAGTCCTTTTGCTCTTGTTTTTTTTTACTCTTTTATTAGATGTTTTTCATCAGATTTACCATCTCGATTGCGGAGCAAGCAACATCATAGCCTTTGTTTCCTGCTTTTGTACCTGCACGCTCGATCGCCTGCTCAATGTTGTCAGTTGTCAATACACCAAACAGTGTCGGTACACCTGTCTCAAGGCCAACCATAGCAGTTCCTTTGCTGACCTCAGCGCACACATAATCATAGTGGCTTGTGGAACCTTTGATAACTGCTCCTAAACAAAGTACTGCATCGTATTTTCCGGAAGCTGCCATTTTCTTTGCAACGATCGGGATCTCAAATGCACCCGGAACCCATGCCAGATCAATGTCCTCATCTTTTACACCGTGACGTACACAAGCGTCCTGTGCGCCGCCAACCAGTTTTGATACGATAAACTCGTTAAAACGTGCTGCTACAATACCGATTTTAATTCCCTCTGCTACTACATTTCCTTCTAAAACTCTCATTTTCTTATCCTCCTGATTTGAATTATTACGTTTATTTCTAATTTTTACTTTATATTTCTACTTCTTTTATCACTCTGTATTTACTTTACAAAATCTCTCCAAACATTCAAGAATGCTCCTGCATTTTACCGGTTGTATTTTATTCATAGTTTGTCATATGATCCATTTTTTCCTGTTTGGTTTTCAGGTAAAAATAGTCAAATTTCTGTGCTTTGATCTGGATCGGTACGCGCTCCTCAATGGTGATGCCATATCCTGCAAGTCCTGTGATCTTGGTTGGGTTGTTTGTCAGCAGACGCAGGCGTTTTGCTCCGATATCACGCAGGATCTGTGCGCCCACTCCGTACTCACGCATATCAGCCGGGAAACCAAGTTTGATATTTGCTTCTACGGTATCATACCCCTGCTCCTGCAGCTCGTATGCTTTTAATTTATTGATGAGACCAATGCCACGACCTTCCTGGCGAAGATATAACAATACGCCTCTACCTTCTTTTGCAATGGCTTTCATTGCTGCATCTAACTGTTCTCCACAGTCGCAGCGGCTGGAACCAAACACATCTCCGGTCAGGCACTCGGAATGTACACGGCAAAGTACCGGCTCACCATCTGCCACATCGCCCATAACAAGTGCTACGTGATGATCTCCGTTTAAAATATTTTCATATCCATAAATCTCAAAGTTACCATATTTTGTCGGGAGTTTTGCATCTGCTTCGCGGCGGATCAGACTCTCATTTTTAAGACGATACTCAATGATATCGGTAATTGTGATAACGGTCAGATCATGTTTTTCTGCAAACTGCAACAGCTCTGTGGTACGCATCATGGTTCCGTCCTCGCGCATGATCTCACAGCAAAGTCCACACGGTTTTAAGCCTGCCAGTTTTGCCAGATCAACGGTTGCCTCTGTATGGCCGTCACGCACCAGTACGCCGCCGTCTTTTGCACGCAGTGGGAACATATGACCCGGTCTGCGGAAGTCTGCCGGTCTTGCATCGTCTTCCACACATTTCAATGCAGTGTAGGAACGCTCTGCTGCGGAAATGCCGGTTGTGGTGTCTACATGATCGATGGATACGGTAAATGCAGTACAATGATTATCTGTATTCACACTTACCATCTGATCCAGTCCCAGTTTATCGCAAAGCTCACCGCTCATCGGCATACAGATCAAACCTTTTGCTTCGCATGCCATAAAGTTTACATTTTCCTGTGTTGCAAACTCTGCCGCACAGATCAGATCACCTTCATTTTCTCTTTCCGGATCATCAATTACTAAAATTACTTTTCCGTCTCTCAAATCCTGTAATGCTTCTTCTACTGTTCCAATTTCTTTTGCCATTTTTTTATCCTCCAAGTTTCCCTTAACTTTCATTCATTTAAGTTTTAATTACTTTTCTATCATCTGTTTTTCAATTTACTTGTTTATCGCATTTCTGATTCCTGTAAATTTAGAATCCATATTTTTTTAAAAAGTCTTCGGTGATTCCGATTTCTTTTTTTGTTTCTTCTTCTCCCGCTGCCGGCTGCAACAGTTTTTCCACATATTTTCCAATAATATCGCATTCCAGATTGACGATGTCGCCAACGCCTCTGTCATGCAAAGCGGTTACCTGCTGTGTATGTGGGATGATGGACACTTTAAAACAATGTTCATCCACATAAGCCACGGTCAGGCTGATACCATCGATTGTAATGGAACCTTTTTCTACGATATAGCGAAGCAGGTTCGGCTTTGCTGCGATGGTGTACCAGATTGCGTTGTCATCCGGTTCAATGCTCTGCACCGTTCCGGTGCCATCGATATGTCCCGATACGATATGACCGCCAAATCTGCCGTTTGCCGGCATCGCCCGCTCCAGATTTACGCTTGCCCCAGTACTTAACTGCCTCAGAGAACTTCGGTTCATTGTCTCTGCCATAACATCTGCGGTATAATAACTGCCGCCCATGCTCGTCACTGTCAGGCACACACCGTTGACTGCAATGCTGTCTCCGATCTGACTGCCTTCCAGCACTTTTTTGCATCCGATGGTCAGTACACAGGACCGGGCGCCACGTCGTACATTCTGAATGGTTCCCACTTCTTCAATTAATCCTGTAAACATGTATGATCGCCTCTTTTCAAGTTAACTTTTAATTTTATATCAATTACTGTTCAGGTATTGTTGTCTTATTACTCTTCCTGAACACTATGTAGCAAGTATTCTTTGTTCAAGAAATTCTTTTCACTTTATCTTCGTTTTTTGCATCGTTATTTGACATAGCCAACAATGCAGAAGTCATCGCCCAGACGTTCAATCTCCATATTTTTCAATGTGATCGCATCTGCCATTCGGTCGATTCCCATTCCCTCTACCGGAGAGCGTGCATCCATGCCGCCGATGAGCTTTCCTGCAATGTAAGCATATACTTTATTTACGATACCATCTTCCAGTGCAGAAGCATTTAACGTTCCACCGCCTTCCAGTAAAATACTGTCAATGTTCTGCTCACCAAGTTTTTTCATCAATTCCACCAGATTGACTCCGTGTGCACCTTCCGTGCCGATCAGCTGAATGCCTGCCTCTTTTAACTTCCTGATTTTCTCCTGCTTTCGCTCTGCTTCTAACGCTTCCTGACTGCAGGCAACGATCGTCTCAATTTCTGATGCAGTTTTTACGATCTGACTTGCCAGTGGAATGTGAAGGTTGGAATCGCAAATGATTCTCACCGGATCCACACCGCCTTCCACGCGGCAGTTCAACATCGGATCATCTGCCAACACCGTTCCGATTCCTACCATGATGCCCCGGTAGCGTCCCCTCATCCGATGCACCTGCGCTCTGGCCGTCTCTCCGGTCACCCATCTGGAATCTCCGGTGGCACAGGCGATTTTTCCGTCCAGAGTCATGGCATATTTCATAACCACAAACGGTGTCTTTGTCGTGATGTAATGATAAAATACTTCGTTTAACTTCAGGCATTCCTCTTCCAGAATTCCGGTCTCTACATAAATGCCATGATCCCGCAGGATCTGTACACCTTTACCTGCCACCAGTGGGTTAGAATCCATACTTCCCACAAAAACCCGGGCGATTTTTTTTTCAATGATAATGTCCGTACACGGTGGGGTTTTTCCCTGATGACAACACGGCTCCAATGTCACATACAAATCAGCTCCTGTGGTATCTTCTGTACAGCGGGTCAATGCATTTCGCTCCGCATGAAACTCTCCATATTTCTCGTGATACCCCTCACTGATGATCCGTCCGTCTTTAACTACCACGCAGCCAACCATCGGATTCGGTGATGTATGACCTTCTCCCTTTCGCGCCAGTTCCAACGCCCGTTTCATATATTCTTCTTTTTCCGGCATAAAAAAACACTCCCTTCAATCTTCCAGGGATTTTCTGCTTCCATAAATTTTTGCGTTGCCTGATGTGTCTGTGTTTCATCGCCTGATGCTCTTGTTAGTTTTATGTAACATTCACATCCCGGCTCCGAAAATTTTTCAGATCAAAAATTTATGGTAAAAGAAAATCCCTGAGAAATAAATCTCAGGGAGTGAAAATCTTTTTTGTTAAATGGACTTCAAAACATTTGTTTTTCTGTCTCATTTAAGTATTTATTTTCGCTTGTTCTTCTTTCATCCAGACTATACTGTCGGCTTTGGAATCTTCTGCTTACCAGAATCACCAAATCAACGCTTTCACGCTCGCGGGCTATACCGCCGGTCGGGACTCTCTGCTTCGAATTGCATTCGGTTCAGTTCACCCTGCCCTGAAGATTTCTTTGCTTTTTCTGCACATATGATAGCACATACTTTTTTCAAATGCAATAGCTAATTTTTTACTTATTTCTGCCAATACACAGGTTGTTACAGTTCACACGCGCCATTCGCAAAACGCCCTTTCGGGCTTCTCCGTAGCTTTGCTACTGTTTTTGCTCACAAAAAGGCGCTCCCTTCATCACTATGCATCCAGGTAATTCCTCATGCAAGCATGATCATTACCTGAATCCATGTGATGAGTGAACTGTAACCACAAGTTTACTGATCAGAATCAGCACACCGCCCACTACAAAGGGGAAAATAAAGGTTGCCACACGGTAAAGAACCGTGATCGCACCAGCTTTATGCACACCAACTAATACGGCAAAAAGGTTCGTCATAATCAGTTCTACCGCTCCAACCCCTGCCGGTGTCGGAATTACCGCTGCCGACATAACAGACAGCGATGTAATTGACAAAGAATCCAATATTGAAATTTCATTTGTTCCAAACAGGATCAAAAACGGAATACAATACCAGAAGCACAGTTTTGCCATATTTTTCAACACCATAGAAATCAGCGATGGTACATCCTTCAACAAGCGGGATGTTGATTTTTCCATGATATCACAGCTTTCTTCCAGTTTTTTCAATGCCGGAGTCAGTTTTCCGCTTTTATTAAACTTACGCACAATCCACAAGATCAGCTGATGAGATTTCGCCGATACCGCAAAAATAATCAATGCGATACTGATAATCGCGGTCAACACATATGCAAGCCCCAGATACACGCCATATTCTCTATAATTCACAGACATTACTTTCCAGTTCAAGATAAATAAAAGTCCGCTGAACAGTGCCACACTGACTTTGTGCACCATGTACTGAATCATATAAAGTCCGGTTGCCTCCGAATAGCCAACACCTTTTTTTCCCAGATACACGATTGCTGCCACACCGGAGCCGCTTCCCAGTGTAGATAAACGGTAAAAGGAACAGTTAAAAGCACAGTAAACGGCTTCCCGGAACTTGAATTTTGGATTATATCTGCGCGCCAGTGAATAGGTGATCCATGCCTCAAATAAATGATAGATCACGGTTGCAGCCATAATCGCCACCAGCACCGCAAAAGATGTTTTCTGAAGCTGTGCAACAATATCCCCTGCGGAATCCTTAAATGTATACCAGATGATCAGAAGCAGTATCGCCACAAAAATCAGCTTCGCCAATCGTTTTTTATTTTTCATAAAGATACGTTCTCCTTCCATCGTAACCTATGTATTTTCATCCATCGCATTTTCTCATTATTTTTGCTTAACTTCAAAAAGCTCCTTCACCTGCTGTAAAATAATGTCCATCAGACGCTTGCGCGTCTCCACCGCCGCCCATGCGATATGCGGCGTGATCACAAGTTTCTCGCTATCCTTGATGCAACGCAGTGGATTGTCCTCACGCATCGGCTCCGCGCTCAGCACATCCAGACCTGCCGCCGCAATCTCGCCTTGCTCCAACGCATCTGCCAAATCTGCTTCCACCACGATCGGTCCGCGTCCCACGTTGATAAAAATCGCACTGTTTTTCATTTTTGAAAATGCAGCTGCATTCATCAGCTGTTCCGTCTGCTCCGTCAGCGGTGCATGCACGGACACAATATCAGATGTCCTAAGCAAGGTATCAAAATCTACGCGCTCGTAGCCATCCTCCGTATGGTTTCCGGAAGTGGAATAATAGATCACATGGCAGCCAAAAGCCTTTGCCAGATCTGCCACCCGTCTGCCGATGGCTCCCAGACCAATGATGCCCCATGTCATACCGCAAAGTTCATGAAAATGATTTGCAAAATGTGTAAACATAGCATCATTTACATACTTCTCTGATTTAACATAATTGTCATAATAGGGCATTTTCTCCAACAAATAGAACAGTAACGCAAACGTATGCTGCGCCACACACTCTGTAGAATAGCCTGCCACATTTCTCCACGCAATATTCCTTTTTGCCAGGAACTCCTTGTCCAAATTATTGGTACCTGTAGCAGTCACGCACACAAGTTTCAGCTTTTCTGCCGTTCCGATGGTCCGCTCGTTGATCTCCATCTTGTTGATGATGACCACATCCGCATCCTTCACACGCTCCGGAACCTCCTCCGGCTTATTGCTTCCGTAACGAACCACTTCACCCAGAGACTCAAATCCACTGAGATCAATGTCCGTTCCAATTGAATTATCATCTAAAAAAACTATCTTCATATCTTTCACATTCCTTCTGTACTATCTGCTTCTGTTATCTATCTTATTGTGGATTTCAATGTTTTCCCTGTCACATCTGTTATTTTCTGTAACATTCCTTACATTCATCCATTTTTATCACCCTTTACCGATGATTCTTTTCTGACTTCGCCCATTGTAACTCATTTTATAAAAAAAAGAAAGTGGCAGTCCCACAAAAGGACTATTCCACTTTCTTAATTTTTTATGATCTGATATTCTATTATTTATTTTGCTTTCGGTCTGCGTACTCCGAAAGATACAACAAAACCAAGAACCGTTACGATGATCATCATGAAAATAGTTGTCATGAAAGATCCGCTTGCGTCATACAGTTTACCTGCAATAGTAGAAGCAAAAGATGCAATCAGCAGGTTTGTATTTATCAGTGAGAAGTTCATAGAATAGTTCTCACGTCCGAAGAAATCACTGATGATAGCAGAGTTTGTCGGTGTAACTCCACCATAAGCAAGTCCTCCTACAACGAAACCGATCACGATGAATGCAAAGTTTCCGCTCATCAGAGCAAGTACAAGAATCAGAGCAGCAACGATAAAAATGATCATATCAAGGATCATTGTAAATCTGTGACCTTTTTTATCAAATAATCCACCAAAGATTACACGTCCGATACCGTTGAAAATAGAGATCAGGCCTACAACAGTAGCAATGTTTCCATCAGATACAGTAGTTCCAACCTGGCTTGCGATACCACTTGCCTGAGAAACCAGTGCAAGACCTGCAGCACTCACCAGAATAGCCCAGATATAGTAAAACCAGAATGTCGGCATCGTAGCCATTTTTCCTGTGTTTACTTCACAAGCCGGCTCACGTACTGCTTTTTTCTGAGCAGATGCAGCACCCGGATTGTAACCAGCTTCCGGTTTTACAAAGAAGAAGCTGCAGATCACCATTACAACTACGATGATAATACCGAGAATACGGAAAGTTTCCTGCCACTTGTCTGTTCCATCAGACGGTGTAACAGCTGCAAACACTTTACCAATGATAAAGCTGCTCAGACCAAATCCCATCAGAAGAATACCTGAGATCAGACCCTGTTTGTCCGGGAACCATAAAGACATGGTACTCATAACTGCGTTATAAGCAAATCCTGCGCCAAGACCACACAAAACACCGAATCCAAGATACAAGGTAGCCGGTGAAGTGCCTGTGGTGGAAGCGATCATAAATCCTGCCAGAAATAAAATTCCTGAAAGAATGATGTAGATCTTCGGACTGACTTTTTTTGCCATCATACCGGCAATCAGACATCCGATACAGAAAAATGCCATAACCATGGTAAATGTCATAGATAACTGTGCTGCTGTCCAGTCCGGACGGGAAGCACCGATAGATTTGGACATAACGGACCAAGCATATACCAGACCTGCGAGAAGCAGAGTGATAACACCGATGATCGCATATACCCAGCGATTCAAGTTTTTCATACTTAATTTCCTCCTAAATATATTACTTATATTCCTTAAAAAACAGAGAAACTTCATTCCCCCCTTGCAACTTTTCTATTATAATCGAAAATCTTATATCTTGCAAGATTTTTTCTTCTAAATTTATATCCTTTTTCTGGTAATTGTGTGTAAATTTGCATATTGCTATCTGACTCCTCATGTTTTACACCTGTATTTCTCTTTTCAATACGTCCTCTTTCACATATGATCTAAGTGTTTTATCAACAAACAGTATCTCTTTTTCCCAAATTCTGCTATAATAAGAGCACACCAAATCGTAATGACACAATGATATAAGGAGCAACATTATGGCAAATCAAAATATGAGGGAACAGCTCGCCCTGTCCCTATCAAATGATGTACTGACAGGCGCGCTCGTTCAAAAGAAGAAAGCCGGATACCAGTTTGGTTTTCACATTCACACGACCATTGAAATTTACCGAATAGTTTCCGGAAGCTGCCATATGGATATTGCTTCTGAATCTATTCACTGCAAGGCTGGAGACTTTATCATGATCCTGCCAAACGTTATTCACTCTTTCCGTGTTGATTACAGTGGGGACTGTGAATATCAACAGATTCATTTCCGCCCGGATACCTTCACAAAAATCATCTTGAGTGATGATGGCATTTATCCCATCGGTATGATGCATGCGATCCGTTTTCACTGTCAGACTTACTATAGACAGGAATCTGATCAGGTACTGGATGACTGTGTAAACAAAATTATTTCGCTGCACTCCTCGACAGACAGTTTATTTACTGCTGCGAATATCAACATCGCCATTATGAACATCATGCTTCATATTCTGGACAAAAAGCGGCCGAATCACGATTTTACTGATCCGAACCTGCAAAACAGCTATGTGGCATACACTCTGGATTACATCCACAAAAACTATATGCACAAGATTCTTCAGGAGGACATCGCAAAGGAACTTCAGATTTCCGTCCGTTATCTGAGCAGCCTGTTCAAAAAATATATGACGATCACACTGTCCAACTATATCAATATTTACCGCATCAACAAATCCATTGATCTGATGCAGGATACAGATAAATCACTGACGGAGATTGCTCAGATGGTTGGTTTGAAAGATTCCCAGCATTATTCCAAACTGTTTATGACAGTGATCGGGGAATCTCCTTCCAGCTACCGGAAATCCTATATTAAAAACTATTACAACTAACACACATGCAGAATAATCAGATATCTTTATCAACGATACCTATGATCTGCAATATTTTGTAAAGTGCGGTGATTCTGAGAAGAATATGTCAGCTTACGCTGACCAGAATCACGCACCAAGTCTCACGTGCGTTCGACTTGATTCAAGCACAACAGAAGCGGCTCTCTTTCGAAAGCCGCTTCTTTTTTCAATCAGTACACTATGGGGTAATTCTATATCGGTTATTTACTAATTGAACACTTTATAAATTTTTCCATTGATTCTGATGTCATCGCGATTGGAGAAGTCCACTTTACCATTCTTAATGTACCACCAGCCATTTTCATTCTGGGCAAGTCCATTGTAATTAAAGTTTACTTTTCCGTTTTCGATTCTCCACCAGCCGTTGGCATTCTTTGCTACTCCTGTGTAGGAGAAATCTACTTTTCCATTACGGATATACCACCAGCCGTTTTCGTTTTTCTCTACGCTGTTGCAATTGAAATCTACTTTTCCGTTGACGATTCTCCACCAGCCGTTTGCATTCTTGGCGATTCCTGTATAAGAGAAGTCTACTTTTCCTCCGCGGATGTACCACCAGCCGTTTTCGTTTTTCTCTACACTGTTGCAATTGAAATCTACTTTTCCATCAACGATTCTCCACCAGCCGTTTGCATTCTTGGCGATTCCTGTGTAACCAAAGTTTACTTTTCCTCCGCGGATGTACCACCAGCCGTTTTCGTTTTTCTCTACACTGTTGCAGTTAAAGTCAACTTTTCCATTGACAATGCGCCACCAGCCGTTCTCATTTTTTGCAATTCCGGTATAGCTAAAATCTACTTTACCGTTCTTTACATACCACCAGCCGTTTTTGTTCTTTGCAACAGTTGTAACGCCAGTATCAACTTTGTCATTTTTGTAGTAATACCAGTTGCCATCTGCATCTCTTGTATCAGATAATCCGTCTGCATATGCTTTTAATGTCTTGAATGTCACACTTCCTGCCTCAGAACGATTGCCTTTTGCATCCAGTGCGTAAACTTCTACTTTATAAGAAGTATCCTGCTTCAGATCGCTAAGTTCATATGCCGTGTCTTTTACCAGTGCATCGTTGTCTTTCTTGCCGTTTACATATACGTCATATCCTGTTACACCTACGTTGTCGGTAGATGCTTTCCAGCTGATTGCTGCGCCGGCTCTGGTAATATCTGCTGCCGCAACGTTCGCCGGTGCACTCGGAGCTTCTCTGTCTGCCTCTGCAGTTGTAAAGGTAACTGCCACTGATGCCTCAGATTCATTTCCTGCTGCATCTACAGCGGTAACTGTTACCGTATACTCTGTATTATCTGTCAGACCTGTTAAAGTATAGGAAGTATCTGTGATCAGTTCATCATTTACTTTTTCACCGCTTACATATACGTTGTAACCTGTAACGGCTACGTTATCAAGTGCTTCTTCCCAACTGATGGCTGCTGTCGACTCTGTTACATCAGCAGCGGTTGCATATTTCGGTGCTTCCGGTGCTGTTGTATCTGCTACCGCTTCATCTACATAGGAGATAATCGGAGTGATATGAGCAGATGGTTTTGATGGATTCCCATTTGATTTTGCAACCACGCGGATATAATCGCCTGCTTTTACTTCCAGCGCATCAATAGATTTCCACTCACCTTTCTGACCACTGACAGAAAGTGTTACGCTCTGTAACTCGGTGCCATTGTGCATCAGAGTCAGTGTTGTGCTTCCACCGGAGTTTCCGTTCTGACGCAGATACGGTTCATCATTTCTGATATTAAAAGAAATCACGCCGCTCTTTGGTACACGGTATGCCATTGCAGTATAAATGTCTGATTTTGGCGGTGCAGAAAGCAGACCATGATAAGAGTTTGTATTATTTTTTGCTGCCTCTGCATGACTTGGGGCATCCACGCCCGGTCCATAATAAGTATTTACCTGCCAGTTTGGCCAGTCCGGATCATAGGATGTCATATTATTCCATGTATCTGCACTGTTATTTTTGATCTGTCCAAACCACACATTACCCTGCTGTGCGTTAACATAATCACCAACCCAGTTATAATTATTCTTTACGGCAATAACGTAATCGCTTGTTGTACCATCTTCTGCCGTAATGCGAAGTGTCATTCCATCCGCAATTGTATCAGTGTTTGCCAGTACTTTGTCATCAGAAATTACACTTACGGTTGCGGTACTGCTTGTTTTTACATTCTGTTTTACTTCGCTGACAGTTGCCGGATTCTTCTCGGTAGACGGAATCTTGATTGTTGTTCCTGTCATCATATATACAGTAGATTTTAATTCGCAGTCAGAACTTGCTACAATCGTATATGTTTTGGATTTCTCGCCATAGGAAATTGTTACTGTGCATCCACCGTTTACTACATCATTTTCAGCTAAAACTTTATCACCGGATTTTACTGTAACCTGCGTACTGCTGTCTATATTAAGATTCTTCAGTAATTCTTTGACTGTTGTATGTTTTGCCAGACCACTGATCTGATCATTTGCCACATTATATACATTAGAAGTAGCAGTTACTGTTACATAATCACTTTCTGCAGCTCCAATCTCCGGGATATCTGTCAGTGCATGTCCGAAGAAATCATGCTCCAGATCATATCCGTTGTTGTCTGTGATCACTTTACCTGCATTAATTGCCGGCGAATCTTCTGCCAGTTTATAACCGTCAAATACAGATGCATTCTCTTTGATATAAGCAATACCTGATGTATTTGAAGATGGACCGGATCCTGCATCTTCCAGAACTTTTGTACCTGCATTTACAACAACGGCATTCTTATCTCCGCTTGGTGTATTTGCAAAGTTATAGTACAGGTTATTGTCATACTGAAGTGTTCCGCCCGGATACCAGTTCTGATTTAACGGCGTTGAGCCACCATAATAGAAAATATTATTCTCGAGCACTGCATTTCCACCGGTACGGTCAAAAATACTCTTAATATTCTCATTCATATAGAATGTATTGTTATAAATATGAGCATCCGGATTGCCTGGTAAATCTAACGGACCTGTCAACTCGTTCTCACTGATATTATAACGGAATGTTGTATTCACAGCCTCTGCTCCACAGAACATGATTGCTCCACGGGAGTTTCCGTGACTGTAATTGTACTGATAGAGTGTTCCGTCTGTCCAGTCTGCATCCCATGCCTGACCATCGCCATTACCATGATAAGCATACTGATTATTATAACATTCATTATACTGGAACACAGAATCTTTACATTTCCAAGGCCAGATTCCGGCTGCTACACGCTGCCAGCCACTTGGATAATCTGTCGGATTCATCTGACGGGAACAATCCTCAGCCACATTGTACTGAACCAGTGGCTGATCTACATACATGGTTGTGATTGCATCACCACCGGCAGCTTTAATGTAATTGTTCTGAATTGTCACATTACTGGAAGCATATTTTTCCAATGCTGCTTCATTCAAATGTGCACTGTTAAGCTGTGCCCATGCATAGGTATAAGCTGCTGCGATACCCCAGCGGTTTGTTGTTACAACACTACAGTTTTCAATTGTCAGATCATTGAATTTGGAAGCGCCGGTAGCATTCTCATCTGTTGGTTTCTCTACAATAAAATAAATACCACCATTTGCCATATGTTTGTTGATAACATTGCCGTCTACATCATGAACATACAGATCATCCAGAACAATATGATCTACCGTACCTTTATCCTTCGCTACACCAGCCACACCGGTACGATCCATAACATTTGCGTCGTTATATTTTAATCCATCGTCTACTTTACTGGTCTCTCTGTCATTTGTCAGCTCCAGACCTCTGATCTCTATGTATTCTACATCTTTCAGCAAAATGGTTGAAGAAACATTTCCCTTCCATTTATGTCCTGTATTATCCAGATGATTTCCATAATCCTGATACCATACACCGGTGCCATTGGCGTCAATTCGTGGTCTGTTGCCTTCACCATAAGTAGAAATCTCTATCGGTGCTTCTGCACTTCCGCTTCCCTGTACATGAAGGTACTGATCTGTAAATACAGATCCCTTCTCCAGAAGTACTTTATCTCCCGGTCCTAACGTAATCTCATTAATTTTATCCAGCGTTTTAAACGCTTTTTTCTCCGATGTTCCATCATTGGCATCATCACCATTCTGAGAACTTACATAATATGTAGTCCCCTGCTGTCCGTCAGCTTCTTCTGCATGTGCGATGTTTGCCGGCATCATGCTTACTACCGTAACACCGGTCAGCATCATTGCAAGTAATCTGCTCGCCCATTTTTTTCTCATGTTTCTTCTCCTCCTAATTGTATGACTGTAATCACCGGATATAATTTTTTTATATCAAATTCCCCATAGTCCAATTGATTACAGTTGTTTCAAAGTAAACTGAGATAAAGCATCCATATCTCCGTCCACTTCAGCAACCTTTGCTTTTTCTTCTGTCATTTCCTCATATTTTGCACGACGCAATTCATCAATGACTGCTGCACGCGCTTCTGACAGATCCACCTCTCTGGCTTCTTCTCCGACAAACCAGTCATCATTATCATAATGTTTCTGAATTTCCTCCTCAGTAAAATTCATATCTTCATTTGATTTATCATTCATATATGTTTCCTGAAGATAATTCAGTTCATAATCCTGATACATTTCTGTGGAATATTCTTTCAATCCATAGACAGTCTCACCTTTTTCGATTTTCTCACTTCGTGACTGATTTTCCTGCTCCATACGGTTCAGCATCCCCTCATAGGTCGCATCTTTAATATAGCCTTTGTCTTTTGCGATATCATATACTGCATGCATATATTTCAACTGTTCAACTGTCTGCTGCGCCAGATATTCATATCCGGTTTTTCCATTTTTATAAGTCGTCGTCCAAAGTTCATCTTCTGAAACATCATGCTTCTCCGAACGAAGGGTTACCATCGTGTTGTACTGCACCAGATTCATGCATTGAATGTACTCTTCTTTACTGATCTGAGTCCCGTTAATTGTCAGTGAAAATGCCGTCTTCTGTGCATGTTTCCAACCTCCGACACAGGTCATAGCAATCACTGCTACTGTCAGAACCAGTACGATCAGCCATTGCTTTTTCTTTCCTTTTTTCATGTAAAATACCCCTGTTTTGTGCTACCTTCTCACTGTGTTTTAGCCTCATTATATCGCTTTCATGCATCAAAAACTTGGTATTTTCAACTTTCTTACCGTCTCTTTTTACACAATTCGGAACACAAAAAAATGGAGCACTGCTCCGCAGATATATTATCTGCGTTACAGCGCCCCACTTCTTCACTTTCCGTTATTACAAACCGCTTCAGAAGTTATTATTTCTGAACTTTACCGTTAACAACGTTGTGTGTTCCGCCATTGTAAGAGAAGTCTACTTTACCATTACGGATGTACCACCAGCCATTTTCATTTTTAGCGATTCCGTTATAGTTGAAGTTTACTTTACCGTTTTCAACTCTCCACCAGCCGTTCTGGTTCTTTGCTACACCTGTGTAGGAGAAGTCTACTTTACCATTGCGGATATACCACCAGCCGTTTTCGTTTTTCTCAATGCTGTTGCAATTGAAATCAACTTTACCATTGACGATTCTCCACCAGCCGTTTTTGTTCTTTGCAACTCCAGTGTAACCAAAGTCTACTTTACCGCCGCGGATGTACCACCAGCCGTTCTCGTTTTTCTCAACACTATTGCAGTTGAAATCAACTTTACCATTGACGATTCTCCACCAGCCGTTTTCGTTCTTTGCAATTCCTGTGTAGCCGAAGTCTACCTTACCGTTTGTAATCTTCCACCAGCCGTTCTCATTCTTTGCTACGGTGTTTGCTTTGAAATCAACTCTGCCGTCTGTGATCTTCCACCAGCCGTTTTCATTCTTTGCTACGGTATTTGCTTTGAAATCTACTTTACCGTCTTTTACATAGAACCAGCCGTTTATGTTCTTTGCTACGGTTGTTACATCAGTTGCAATCTTGCCATTCTTGTAGTAGTACCAGTTGCCATCCTCATTTTTCACATCTGCCAGACCATCTTTCATCTGTAATCCGCTCATAGCGTCTTTCAGATTTGCAAGTGCCAGTTTTACATCATACTGAGTCGCATCGGCATTCGCCATAACATCTTCTGCTGCTTTCAGTTTTGCTGCAAATGTCTTCCAGGATTTTGCAGAATACTGTTTCTCTTTGGAGAGAAGTTTGTTTGCGGTTGCAATCTGTGTTTCCAGACTGGATTTATTGATTTTGTTTTCATCGTCACCATCGGTATTTCCGTTTTCTACTTTACTCATAACGCGGATCTCAGATGCAACTGCCCACCAGTTGGTAGATTTTGCTTCTGTTGCAAGTAATCTTACGTTTGTTACATTCTCTACCGGCTCAAACTCTGTGGTCTTCCATCCTGAGGAGTTCTCCCAGCTTCCTTCCTGAACTAACTGATACTCATCAGAACCAGCTGTTTTTACAGAAAGCTCGAATTTTGTGATTGTTGTAAGGTATCCGCCCATAGTCGGTCCCGGTAAATAACGAAGTCCATCTACTGTATGTGCCTCCGGGAATTCGAAATCAATCCAGCATTCTCTGTTTTTGATTGCGGAACTAAATCCATCAAAGTTTGTCATCCAGTGCGTATTGGTATCACCATCAATTGCATATGCCGGGTTACCAAAGTTAGAACCATAGTGTGTACCATTGTCCTGGCTTCCTGCTGTTACTTTCACGCCTGCAACCGGAATGTCCAATTCTTCACCTGCATTTGCAGAAACCTCACGAGTTGACAGATACTCTAATACTGCATTCAAATGACGATAGCATGCTTCAATTTCTTCGGAAGAAGTTTTGTCTCTGTTTAATGCAACATTTGCATCATCAATTGCTTCTGACAATGTCTTCCAATCAGCTTTTGCATATTTCTCTTCATCCAGATCTGCTGCTTTTGCAATCAGTTTCTTTAAGGTTTTTTCTGTAATTCTCTCATCTACACGCTCAATTACAAGGTTATCAAGAACAAGCTCTTTATATCCGCCGAAGTTCTGTGCGCTTCCCTGGGATCCCTGCAGATCTGGTGCTTTATCTGTTGAGTAAATACCAAACCATGTCTGTCCGGAAAGGTCACCTGTGATCTCACAGACATAATGTCCGTCTTTGTTTTTGCCCATGTGTTTGTTCAGTGTATCAACTTCTGTTGCTTCTGAGAACTCACCGCTGCCTACTACAACGCCGTATGTTCCATCACTACCTGCCTGGTAATCAAAACTTACACGATATTTTACACCTGGCTCGAAGCGGAAGTTCTGAGGAATTGTCTGGTATGCAAGAGTCTGTCTCTGTGTCAGACCATTGATCTTAACTGACCAGTTTCCATCCAGAACGTCATCCATCTTCTTAACATCCCAGCCTGCCTGTGTATATGGTCCATGAAGCTCGGACAGATGGATTCTGTTATCTTCTACGCCTTCAATACCGCTGACAACGAATGGGTAGATTCCCTGTACGTTATTTTCGAAATCTTGCTCGAATTTCACGATATTGCCGTCTTTGTCTCTTGTGATATTCTGTGCATCATTTTCTACGATACGAACATCATCAAAGTAAGCATCTCCTTCGCCTGCTGCTTTTGCAAGTGTCAGAGTTACTTTTCCGCTTTCCGGAGCAGTAAAGTATACATACATATTCTGGAAATAGCTGCTTCCGTCAACGGTTGCACTGGAATTACTGTGTGTATATGCTTTTACAAAGTTCTTTGCGATAGAACGCTCTGTATAATTTGTTCCCAGGACTTCATCTCCGCATTTTACGGTCATAGATGCTTTGCTGTCACTTCTGTTGTCCACACCTACGAGTACTGCATACTGCTGACCCGGTTTCAGATCTGTCAGTTCCTGTGTCATAGCTACATCACCGCTCAGTTTCAGCATCGGATTGCTGTACTGACTCTTAGCGATCTCAGCTGTTCCATCACCAACTTTTGCCCAGTTTGTAGCAAGAGAAGCTGCTCCACCGTTAAATCCGGCATCTACGATATGCATTCCCTGGCTCCAAGTTACATCGATATTACCTTTCTCACCTTTGTATACAACATAAGGTACCTCAGCTTCTGCTGTAAGTGTCAACTGGCCATTTACGATATCAACAGTCTGCTCATCTGTCTTACCTTCATCGGTCAGACGATATACTTTAACATTCTTTAATCCGGCCCAGCTGTCCGGAACATCCCATGTCGTTGTGCCGCCCTGTGTATTCCAGTGATACATCTTCTCATCAGCAGATGCTACTTTCTCACCAGTCTCAGCATCCCAGTTCCACGGAATCAGGTAGCTCTCTGTACCACGTTTGTTACCTGCCTGAATATCAGAATCACGACGATCACCAGCAGAAGGTGCACCCTGTGCAACAACTTTTCCGTTTAATGTCATGGTTCTCTCTCTGTAGGCAGCATCAGATGGATTATCGGAACCTCTTTTCAGTACCAGTTTATTTCCATCATCATCTTTCAATGTGATTTCCATATCCGGTGTCCAGTTTGCAGCTCCGCCTGCATTTACCGGATCTCCATCTACCCATTTGATTACTTTGTAATGCTGGATAAATTTGGTTGTTACATCATGTGTGAACAGGTTTGTGATATATGTATCATAGTCGTTACGTCCCTGCCATCCTTCGAAGTCTTTCATGTTGTAACCGCCAAGCAGAGGCATCATTGCAGCTCCGCCGTAAGAAGGATAATCAGCAACCCAAGAGTCTTTCTGATGGTTACGAAGGAAACGCATAACCTCACTGTTCTGACCTTTCTGGTTTGCTCCACCATAAGTTAAGTCAGCTGCCCAGTGCTGGAATGTTGCATCATACTCGTTTGCTACACCCCACTCATTTGCCATACGCCATCCATTGCTGTTGATCTCTTTTGACAGTTTACGTGTCTGCCAGGAGTCATCATCATTACTTCCGGTATTATTTCCCCAGATATCTACATATACGAAATCAAGGTTTGTTCCTACCAGTTTCTCAAGGTCATCAAAACGTGTTTCACGCTCACCGGTTGCCAGATCATAAATACTGTCAAGACCTACGGCCTGATCCAGCCAGTTCCATCCATAGCGGAGGTTACCTGCTGTGTCACGGCGAACATTGTCATCTTTGAACGCTTTTGCTTCCGGATACATCTCGCCGGCATTTACATGGATACCGAATCTTGCACCGTATTTAGCACCCTCTGTCATCAGAGTATTCATGTCATCAGCACCACCGATACGTTTACCGATATCAGCATAATCCGGATGTGCGGAATCGTGACCTTCATTTGCGTAACCTTTTAACAGTACGGACTGTCCCAGACCATCTGTATTCAAAGCTACTTTCTTTACATTATCAAGAGTTGTCAGGAACGGGTTCTGTGCCTGTCCACCAAAGTTCATGGCGATACGGTATGCTACCAGCTCCGGAACTTCTTCACTCTTATATGGGTTGTTCATGATAGAACGGTATGCTACTGCACCATCCTGCCAGTCAATCTGTGCATCCTCATTCATATCACCTGCTATAATTACTTTTGTACGAGGCATTTCTGTCTCTTTTACCATATAAGATCTGTTGTGAGAATCTGTTACTACACGATGATAATACCATGCACAACTGCTCAGTCCCAGAGATACATAATCCTGTTTTTTCTGTGTGGTTGCCTGTACACGGGTATTATGAGATCCTCCGGATACAGTTGTTGATGCTGTGTATCCATCATGCTCGGAATTACTCCATAATCCGGCACTCATCTCATCATTGGATACAAATCCATATGCATAATCTCTGTTGTGTGTTGTATTGTCTTTAATTTCCAGATAGTAGTCACCACTGGTCTTGGTATTAGAAGACATAGAAGCACCTTTGAAGTTAGCACCATTCTGTGAACTTCTTACAGAAACAAGGCTCTGGTTCGGAATCTCGATTGTCTGGATCGGATTTCCATCTACTGTATCCTCCAGATTATTCTTGATATCTGTAATGTTAAATGCCAGTGTATTACCTTCAGCAACCAGCTCAGATGTGATCACTGCATCAATTTTGTCACCTTTGACTGTCATTACATAAGTCGCTTTTGCACCGTCAAAAGTAGCTTTTACATCAGCATCATCCAGCTCTACAGCTGTTCCGTTGATCGTTACTGTATTGATCTTCTCGCTCTGTCCATAGAACACTTTACCAGCCAGATCACCTTTTTTCATATCGTATCTGACAACACTTGGAAATGTCTTGGAAACAACAACATCCATGTCTTCTGTGGAAAGTGTCTCTGTCTCAAGCTGAGCTTCCTGTGTCAGAACGATATTTTCAACATTCACATTCTGCTCACCTACAGTAACATCCTGTGTTGTACTTACATATCCATCACGGATTACGCTAAGCTGATACTGACCCGGTTTTACGTTAATGCTGTAAACGCCGTCCTCGTTTGTTTTTGTGCTCTGTTTTCCAACTGCAACTGTTGCATTGGCAATCGGTTTACCTTCTGCATCTACAACTTTACCACTTACTGCAAAAGTCTTGATCTGATCCACTGTCTTCTGTCCGGTATAGTGAATATTCTTTACAAATACATCTGTCGCATTTCCGCCGTAGCTTCCGCATTTGAATGCGATTTTATTGCCCAGACTACCGATTTCACTGAAGTCTTCATTCTGGAATGCAACTGTATCACCAATCTTAACTGTTACTTTTTTAGCTGCAGTCCACTCGATGTGTACATTTACTTCCTCACCACTGGTTGGTGATGCAATTCTGTCACCAGTATACCACGGACTTCCACTTGCACCGTATTTCTGCCAGAACCATCCGCCTGCATCAAAGCCGATCATCATACCAACAGAATCGGTATTGTATCCAAGATATACACCAAAACGGTTGTTTGTAGCTTCCGTTGCGTCTGTTTTGATTGTAAAATCAAAATATCCATCTTTGGAAAAATCAAATGTGGTTGGATTAACAAACATTGCCGGTTTGGAGCCTGGATTATTTCCATTTCCAACACCTGATTTCAAATGCAGCCATTCGTCCTCTACTGCACAAACTGCATCATCCCCAACTTTATTCTCCAGTGTCCATTCATCATTGACACCATCTTCCAGCTCCGCCTGAACTGCAATCTGATCCTCATTTTGATCAGATGCTTCCATATCCTGATTAGCCTCTGCTGCTTTTGCTGTAACCGGATACAGACTTGTCGGAACCATTGTTCCGATCATTGATGCCGCCATTGCAAGGCAAAGCATCCGGACTACAATTTTTTTCCTCATACTTTTTCTCCTCCTGCATGATCCCCATAGTTGCCTTTGTTACCGGATGTAATAAACTTGTTTCACATCCTTTTATATTTATATAGAGAGCAAAATTCCCACACCTTCGGCATGGGAATTTTACTATATATAATCATTAAAAATGGAAAAGAAGATCCTTCCTCACTGGCAATGGACAGACAGATGTATCTGTTTTCTCCTCATCTGTTTCATGTTCCCCGATCCTTAACATAAGTAATGTCTTTTATCAATTCCGCAGGTACAACCGTCCTACCTTTGCCACAATATACAGTTCAAATATTCAACTTCTTTTTGTCGCTCTGTCTGTTTCACCAAATTTCATTAAGTACTCTTTTTTTCTCGCCTACACCATATTGTTGTCTGCTCTTTAAAGGTGAAAAATGTATGCCAATCCCCATTTTAACATACATGTTCTTTTTCTATGTCACAACAATGGCTCCTCATTTTCACAGTTGCACACATAGCACTTCTTAATGAATTTTTTCTTTGGATTACATATTTTTATATATCTGAACTACTTTACGTGTTTCATTATATACCCTTTCCGGATTGAATGCTTGCCGTTTTCACTTGCCCGGGCAGACCTTTTTATACAATTCGGAACAAATAGAAAAGGATCCAATCTCTATTTCTGAAAATCGGATCCTCTTTCTGACTCCATGTATTACACCTCTGTTTTATCCACAAAAACAACTTTATTCCCTGCCAAGTTTGCGATACACGGTCACAATCATGGTAATAAAGCATGCCAGTCCACCGATGGCATTGGAAATCGGCTCCGCAATAAACACACCATGCACGCCCAGTCCAAACAAATGCGGCAGGATCAAAGTCAACGGAACCACGATAATAATCTTTCTGAAAATAGAGAAAAACATCGCATGTTTTGCCTTTCCAAGTGCCGTAAACGTCGACTGTCCGCAAAACTGAAACGCCATAAAGAAAAATCCGAAGAAATACAAATGCATTGCCGAAATTCCAAGCGTCAGCGTATCACCACTTCCGCCAAACATCCGGATAAACGCTCCCGGAATCGCGGAAACCAGCCCCCAGACTGCCAGTGTATACACAATCGTCACTCCCGCTATGGTCCGGATCGTCTTTTTCACACGCTCATATTCCTTCGCACCGTAGTTGTAGCCAAGCACCGGCTGACTGGCACTGGTAAATCCCTGCACCGGCAGAGAAATGATCTCACGCACGGAATTGATGATCGTCATAATACCGACATACACATCTCCGCCATGAGTCTGCAGCGTCGCGTTGCACACCATCTGTACCGTTGAGTTTGTGACCGACATAGTGAACCCTGCCAGACCAAGTCCCATGATGTTCTTCACACGCGCTCCCTGTAACTGCATGGAACGTCTCTGAATCCGGATCAACGCTTTTTTTCCGGTCAAAAAACGTACCGTCCACACAGCTGCTGCCGCCTGTGAGATCACCGTTGCGATCGCAGCTCCGCGTACCCCCATATTTAGTACAAAAATAAAAATCGGATCCAGCGCAATATTCAAAGCAGCACCGATCACGGTTGTACACATGCCAATTTTTGCAAAGCCCTGTGCATTGATAAAGTTATTCAGTCCCAGACCGAACATAACAAAAATCGTTCCAAGCAGATAAATCGTGATGTACTGTTCCGCGTAAGGCAGCGTTACCTCACTGGCTCCCAGAAGCATCAGCAATGGTCGCTTGAAAATCAGTCCTGCCACCGTCAGTACTACTGCGAAAATCAAAAACAGAACCACGCAGTTTCCAAGAATATATTCTGCTTCCCGTTCATTCTTCTTTCCACGCTCAATGGAAAACAGCGGCGCACCGCCCATTCCCACCAGATTTGCAAATGCGATCACAATCGTAATCATCGGCAGACACACACCAACGCCCGTCAGCGCATCCATGGAATCGCCGCCAATCCGCCCGATAAACATACGGTCCACCACGTTATAAAGAACGTTCATCAGCTGCGCCAGCGTCATTGGAATCGCCAGACGCATCAAAATTTTTATAATACTTCCCTTTGAAAAATCTCCATTCTGTGTCATTTCTGCCTAAGCACCTGCTTTCTATATCCCCTCCAAAATACATTTTTTGTGCTTTTTAGTGCCCACAATTACAGCACTTGTGAATACTTCCTGCTTGGAGCTGCATTGGAAGCCACTGTTTTCCATCTTTTTCATACAGCTCACCACTCGTTGTAAATCCAACTGTCTCAAAAAGCGGTACCGCTTCCTGCAACACATCCGCATTGATCATCTGTGCCCCTGACATCATCGCTTTATCGATCAGCAGACGCACAATGAAATCGCCATATTTTTTTCTGCGAAACTTCGGCAGCACAGCCACTTCCTTCATCTGATAGGATTCTCCATCGAAAGAAATCCCTCCGGTTGCAACCGCCGTTTCCCCTTCATACGCCAGGGCATACATACAAAACGCATCCGGCTCTTCCTTTATCGAAAGCTGCAGTTCCTGACCTAACACCGCATTGCGGATGTCTGTCACCTGCTGCATCTGCTCATTTTTTTCACTCCCACTTACTAATTTCCCGAATACCATATCCGTTTCCCCCTTCTTCTGTCGTTTCCGTCAAAATCCCACATCCATTGGCAGCCTGCCATTCATAAAAAGATTTTTTCGGCACGCCGTATCGCTCCATAACAGACATAATTGTACCACCATGGCACACAATTGCAATCTTCTCCAGACCTTTTTCCCTTGCCTCTGCCACACATTTCTCATATGCCGCACAGCACCGCCTGCGAAAATCCGCGCCGCTCTCTCCGTTTGGAATCAGCATCTGACCATTGCTGTCAATCCAGACCTGATACAACGGATCATCTTTCAATTCTTCATAATTTTTATATTCAAAATCCCCGAAATCTGTTTCCTGCAGTCCGTCCCACGGCACTTTTCTCTGTTCCGGGAACAAAAGATCCGCCGTGTCCCGACAGCGAATCATCGGACTGACATAAATCAGATCCGCTTCAAATCCAATCCCCTGCTGCTTTCGCATTTTTAATTTTTCTTTTGCATCTGCGGTCAGCCCTTCATCCGTTCTGCCGACATAACGCCGCTCAACGTTACCCTGCGTCTGACCATGGCGAATCCATAAAATCTGCATGTTTCATGTTCCTCTTTATTTATACTAAATGGATATTCGCAATCCATTTGCACCACTTGCTCATCCCCCAGCAGCTGCTCTGTGATTATTCATCTGCAGGATCGAAACATATAATTTTCCTTACTGGTTCAAGATAGACTCTGTCAGTTCTTTCGGTGTTGACACAATCTGTATTGCTCCATTTTCTTTTAAAAACTCTGTAGATTTGAACCCCCAGTTTACACTGATGCACGGAATTCCCGCATTTGCTGCTGTCTGGATATCTACTTCAGAATCACCAATGTAAATACAATTTTCCGGTTTGACATTTAATTCACGCATTGCCTGAAATACCGTATCCGGAGCCGGTTTTTTATGAATAGCAGGTGACTCACCGATAGCAACTTCTATTTCATCCGCAAAGAAATCTTTGCAAAGTCCTTTTACAGCAGCATCAAATTTGTTGGAAACAATAGCCAGTTTATAGCCATGTTCTTTCAACGTATGAAGCATATCAATAATCCCATCATATGGTTTCGTGTTATCCAGCATATGTTCTTTGTAATGCACCGGAAAATCTTTCATGCAGGCATCATAATTTGGATTACTACGTCCGTCCGGCAATGCTTTTTCCATCAGTACATAAATTCCATTGCCAACTTTTTCTCTGATTTCTTCGCATGTATAAACAGGACCTCCATATTTTTTCATACAATAATTCACACTGTTGGTCAGATCCTGTATTGTATTTAATAATGTTCCATCAAGGTCAAATATTGCTGTATTTCGTGTAGACATTTCAAGTTCCTCCTATGCCACTTTAGCCAATATTAAAAGCGAATTGAATTAATCCGTTTGATTTCGTTGCCATTCTAGCAGAAAAAAAAAGTTTCGTCAAAAATAGCATTCAGAGTCATTTAAAAAATTTACTGCACGAAATGGATCTTCCCGATACTTCTTGTCGGTAGTCTCTTTCTTGAACATGGAAATTTTCATGTACTTTTCCATTCCGTGCTGTTCACAGAAGATGTAATTGTTGTAAGATACATGAAGCGGAGATTAACTTTACACTGATCCTCCAGTTCACGCAATGATATATAGCCATTCGCCATAAATCCGAACAAAACTGTTTTCCACATGCTGACCGGGTCATATCTGAGTCTTCCTGTATAATGTTGAGGAATATTTTTCAGATATTTCTCCAGTTCGATTTCTCCCATAAATCTGTCAAAAGTCAGCACTGGATCACAGATGTCCAAATAATCTTGAATTATCATTGGCAAAACTGCCTGTTTTGGGTTAGAATAGATTGTGTTATTATTTTTTTTCACAAATTAATTATAACAGAAAGAAAGACCTTGAGTTCATTATAAACTCTTGGTCTTTCTTTTTTTCGGGACTATTCTTTTTTCACAGCCCCTTAAAATTATTCCAGATACTGTCGCAGTGCTGTCACATATTCCTGACCAAGTTTACTCAAAATCAGATTTTTTCTGGTCACATACCCAATCTCCATCTGATTTTCTTCCTGTGAATCGTCAAACCGTCCATCATTCCGAAACGGTACCGCACGATAATCACTGCCGTTTAATTCTTCACAGATCAGACCGGAACACAATGTATATCCATTCAGTCCAATCATCAGATTCAGCATAGTTGCACGGTCATTTGCATGAATGATCTGACTGTATTCATCTCAGTCTGAGTTGAGACTCCCACTTCTGCAAGTGGTGAG
>NZ_JRFU01000053.1 GCF_003122485.1 Eubacterium ramulus | reverse complement strand
TCTTTTTATAAGAACCGCCTTCTCCATAACGCTGCAGCAACTGCTCATACTCCCGGTAAAGTTCCCGGGCATACGTCAGAAATTCCACACCATCATTTGTCAACGTCACGCCTCGTCCGGTACGGAAGAAAATCGTAATTCCTACTTCTTTTTCCAGTTCTTTTAATGCATTGGTCAGCGATGGCTGTGAAACATACAACTGCTCTGCTGCCTTATTTAGTGATTTCGTCTCTGCAATGGTCAATATATATTTTAACTGTACAAATGTCATGCTCATTTATCGCCCATACAATGTTGTCAACTCTCTGATCTGATCTGCTAATTCTTTTGTCAGACATCCCTGCGTCATTCGCCACCGCCAGTTATTCCCGAGCGTAGACGGTGTATTGATTCTTGCCTCACTTCCAAGCCCCAGATAATCCTGCAATGGAATAATGCACATATCTGCCACACTCGCCAGTGCCAGACGGATAAAATCCCAGTGAATTTGCCTCTTTGGTGTATTTGCATTATTCATATATTTCTGAGATAATTTCAGATCTTCCGGATCTAAAACTTTATACCAGCCGCAAAGAGTATCATTATCATGCGTTCCTGTATACACTACACAATTTTTCTCATAATTATGTGGCAGATAATCACTCTCTTCTCTGGAATCAAAAGCAAACTGAATCACTTTCATTCCCGGGAAACCGGAATCATGCAATAGCCGGCGTACACCATCCGTTAAAAATCCCAGATCTTCTGCAATTACATTTACATCGCCCAGTGCATCTTTCAAAACCTGCATCAGACTCATGCCCGGTCCCGGCTCCCAGTGTCCGTGTTCTGCTGTCTCATCCCCCGCCGGAATACTGTAATATTCGTCAAATCCGCGAAAATGATCAATACGAATGCAGTCATACAAGTTCAGACACTGTGCGATTCTCCGAATCCACCACGCATAACCGGTCTGGCGATGATACTCCCAGAGATACAGCGGATTGCCCCATAACTGTCCGGTTGCAGAAAATGCATCCGGTGGGCATCCTGCCACTGCAACAGGATTTAGCTCTTCATCAAATTGAAACAGCTGCGGTTCTGCCCAGGCATCTGCGCTGTCCAGTGCCACATAAATTGGAATGTCCCCGATAATCTGAATGCCCGCCTGCGCCGCATACGCATGTAGTTTTTTCCATTGACAGAAAAACAGATACTGCTGAAACTGATAAAACTGTATTTCCTCATGCTGTCCATGCCAAACCTGGTCCAGAGCTGCAAAATCGCGTCTTTTATATTTTTCTTCCCATTGCAGCCAGCTTGCTCCTTTATGCATATTTTTTATTACCATAAACAATGCATAATTTCCAAGCCACCAGTCATTTTCCTGACAAAAAGCAAAAAAATCATCTGGTGGTTGTTTCAGAAAACGATTGCATGCCATACGCAAAATTTTATATCGGTTCTGGTAAAGCTTTGCATAATCAATGGATTCCGGATTCTTTCCAAAATCAAAACTATCACACTCTTCTTTCGTCAAAAGCTGCTGCTCCACAAGCTGCTCCAGATCGATAAAATACGGATTTCCGGCAAAAGATGAAAAAGACTGATACGGGGAATCCCCATAACTGGTCTGTCCAAGGGGCAGTACCTGCCAGTTTTTTTGACCTGACTCTTTTAAAAAATCTACAAATCGATAAGCCTCTTTTGAAAAACACCCTATTCCATATTGGGATGGAAGAGAAAATACCGGCATCAGAATTCCACTTGTTCTCATAATTTATATCCTCGCGTTCTACAACATTTATACTTTTCAATATAGGAAATTCGAGTAATTTCCCGGCAAATAAAAAGTCCTTTTTGCTGCACTGCTTGTAACAAAAAGGACTTTTGAGCGTTTGTTAACCTTTGACTGCTCCTGCAGCTACACCTTTGATAATATATTTCTGACAGGTCAGATAAAATACAATGATCGGTAAAATTGCAAGTACAAGCATTGCCATCATTGCGCCCATATCAATGGATCCATAGCCACCGCGCAGATACTGAACTGCCATTGGAATGGTAGGCTTTTCACTGTCAAGTACCAGCGTCGGAAGCAGGTAGTCGTTCCAGATCCACATTGCATTTAAGATTGCAACTGTGATCATGGTTGGGCGGAGCATCGGGACTATTACTTTAAAATAAGTCTGAACCGGTGTACAGCCATCGATCATTGCTGCTTCTTCCAGAGAAATCGGAATCGCCTTGATAAATCCACAGAACATAAACAGCGACAACCCGGCACCAAATCCCAGGTAAACCGGTATGATACCAAACATATTACCAAGGTGAAGAAAATCTGTCACTTTAGACAGTGTAAACATAACCATCTGGAATGGAACGATCATTGCAAATACAAACAGATAATACAATACTGTGGATAATTTGCATGTAACTCTTGTAATCCACCATGCAGCCATGGAAGTCAAAAGCACGATCACGATTACAGAGCAGATGGTAATAAAAGCAGATCTTCCGGCTGCTACCAGCAGTCCTGTTTTCTGAATACCATTCACATAATTGTACATTCCGGAAAAAGTATCCGAATTTGGCAATGCGAACGGTGCATCACTGATATAAAGTTTGTTTTTAAAAGAATTCATCAATACAAGGAAAATCGGGAACAGGAAAGCCACAGCTAAAAGTGTCATCACAATCGTAATCACAATACCGGTACCTTTTGATACTGCCGGATTTTCAATGATCTCATTTTTGTTTTGTTTTCTCTTTTTCAGCATTAGTTCTCAACCTCCTTACGTCTTGTGAAGTATAACTGTGTCAGTGAGATTGCTGCTACGATAATAAAGAAAATAACCGCTTTTGCCTGACCGACACCTTCCCAGCCGTTCCTGTTGTAGAATGTCGTATAAATATCGTATGCCAGCATTGCGGTTTTCTTTGCCGGTCCGCCTGCTGTTAATGCCAGGTTCTGATCAAACAGTTTGAAGCAGTTCGTAAGTGTCAGGAACAGACAGATGGTAACAGATGGCATTGTCATCGGAATAATAATCTTATACAATGTCTGGAATTTATTGGCACCATCAATTTCAGCTGCCTCAATCAATTCTGTCGGTATATTTTGAATACCGGCAATGTAAATGATCATCATATACCCAATCAACTGCCAGTTTGTCAGAATGACCATGCCCCAGAAACCATATTTCGGGTCTGCTGTGATCGTTACATTAAAATGTGCCAGCACGCCGTTGATCAGTAATTGCCAGATATAGCCAAGTACAATTCCTCCGATAAGGTTTGGCATAAAGAAAATGGTTCGAAAAATATTGGTTCCTTTTAATCCCCGTGTCAGTCCATATGCCAGGGCAAAGGAAATTACATTAATTGTAATTACAGATACAACCGTAAATTTCACGGTAAATAACAGTGCATTAATAAAATCTTTGTTTGAAAATGCCTTTACATAATTTGCGATTCCAACCCAGTGTGCATTTGTAACTGTCGTAAATTTACAGAATGAAAGCACGATTCCCATAATAAATGGAATGATGAAAAACAGGGTAAATGCAATCAATGTAGGTAATACAAAAAGAGCAAAATATTTTTTATATGTCTTTTGCATAAATCTCCCTCCCTACGGATACAAATGTTTTCTTCGTAAAACAGAAGAGGAGGCGGCCGATGACCGCCTCCTGCCCCTGAGAATTCTACTATCTAATACGACTACTCAGCTGTTGCTTCTTTCTCAGATGCCCACTCATCTACTGTATCTGATACCACAGCATCCCATTCTTTATTGCCATTTGCATACTCAAGAAGAGATGCGCCATAATCATCTTTGAATGTCTGGCTTGGGAATGTTGTAAAGTTCCACGGTACAGTTGTAAGGGAATCATCTTTCATGTATCTTACTACTTCCTGTGCTAACGGGTCAGAAGAAATCTCATCATCGCCAAATGTGCTGAACGGTGTGATAAACTGAAGATCATTTGTTACCATCTCTTTTCCTTCATCAGAACTGAACACCCATTTCAGAAAATCCAGGGATGCTTTCTGATCTGCCTCAGATGCATTGCTGTTTACACACATGTAGTTTTCTGTACCGATGCACAGTCCCTGTGTCTCTTCGCCTTCTACGCCTGTATAGATCGGCATAAATTTCACGTTTTCTTCTTTTACTACGTTACCACTTACTTTGCTGATCTGAGACCATGCCCAGTTACCATTCTGAACCATAGCAGCTTTTCCTAATGCAAACTCTGACATAGAATCATCTACTGTCTTGGAACCAACCATTGTAGGCTCAACGGTTGAGTTGTTCAGATACAGGTCGAAGATGTTTTTATAGTTCTCATTATATTTGAAAGTAATCTCATCCTCATCTTTTACATTTGCATCTTTGTACTCATAGTAAATCGGAAGATTCATCAGATGTGTCTGCCATCTCCAGTCTTCACCCGGTGCAAAGGATGTGGATGCAAATACACCATCAATGCCAAGATCATCTTTGTGCGCTGTCATATCTTCTACAACTGCCTTTAATGTATCAAAGTTTTTGATATCATCCATGGATGTTGCTTTTGCGCCCGGAAGTGCAAAATACTTATCCATGATTTCTTTATTATAGATAATGCCGTATCCTTCTTCTGCAAACGGAATGCCGTATACACCATCACCTTCTGTGATCGCAAGGTCTTTATCTACCAGCATATTGTAAAAATCGGTATCCTTCAGATCTGCACAATACTCTTTCCAGGACTGATATCCAACCGGTCCGTTGATCTGGAATAAAGTAGGAGCATCACTTTTAGCCATCTCTGATTTCAGTGTCTGCTCATACTGATTGGATGCCGCTGTCTTTACTTTTACCGGAACACCTGTCTCCTCAGTATATTTTGCTGCAACTTCTTCCCACTGATCTGCAATCTCCGGTTTGAAATTCAGGTAATATACAGATCCTTCTGCACTGCTTCCTTTTTTCTCAGCTCCTGCGGAAGACGTATCTCCACCTTTCGCTCCACCGCAGCCTGCTAACATACCGGTTACTGTCAATGCGGACAGACACACTGCCAAAAATTTTTTCATTTTCATAAAAAATACCCTCTTTCCTTTTAATTATCGTATCAAGTGCATACCTCTTTGATACTTATAATTTTATAGAAAGAGAGTCATATTTAATACAAAAGATTTTCAAGAATCATGTTCTTTTTCCACGATTCTGTAAAAAAATCAAAATAGGATATTGGTTCTTCTCCTGTAATGATCTTCATAAAAGCCAGTGTCTCCATATCTGTCATATCCTGCGGTAACTCCCGATGTGAATACGGTACATAGTCTTCATTAACATAAGACACATCCGCCTCTTCAATCAGCCGTACTGCCTGAATCCGTGAAGCATAGGCAGCCCAGTAAACAGGATCTCTGTCTCCATCAAGGAATCTGCGGCAACTGTCATAATAAGCCGATTCCAGAGAATTCATGGAATCTGTCTGTCGCGGATAATGCAAAGCCAGCCAGATATGATCTGTTGTTGTAAACACAGCATTGCTGAAATCACAGTTTGCCACAAGCGGACGTGCCGTGGTATCAACCCCACGTTTCTGGTACAGGTCAATTTCTTCGCTCCCATCGTGACGGTATCGCGCATTGTCAAAAAGTGCGGTCATAATCTTCATGACGATCTCCGGATGCTCATATCCTTTTCGCACCACGATACAGGGAGATGTTTTTCCATATATGTAAGAATGAACTTCTCCATACTCATCAGCGATCACATATGGTTTCCACTCCGCCCCCGGATTTGCCTCCACTGCTTCTATCAGCGGATTATTCGGTGCCCACCACCAGCCAAAAAAAGCTCCACAGCGGTTATCACGTATCAGTTCTCCGATTTCTCCCGGTGTCCGCATCATATAATCCTGATCCAGAATACCATTTTCATACCATCCATGAAGATATTCCAGTGCCTGCCTGGTCTCTTCCGTTAATGATCCATAGACATAACCGTCATCACTATCCTGCAGCCATATCCCCGGATAGGCATGAAATACGGAAAAAACAGGATCCACAGAGAAATTCGAAGAACCGTTCCCATACAATGTTGCCATACATGGCAATCCGATATTTCCATTTTCTCCCGGATCATTTTCCCGGAATGCCTGGATGATCTGCTCCACATCAGCAAGCGTCGAAGGTTCCGGAAGTCCCAGTTCTTTCCGCCAATCTTCCCTCACCCAGAACAGATTACATCCATAATAAACCTGCGTGGAAGGAAGTGCCATCAATTTTCCATCAATGGTCACAGATTCCAGTAATTCTTTTCCATAGCTGCTGTACATGGATTTGATCATACTGGAAGTTGCCTCCTGATAAGCATCTGATAAATCTTCAATCATGCCATACTCTGCCAGTTTCTCTACCTCATCCGGACCAGATACCAGCATCACATCCGGAAGACTATTTTCAGCAATCATTCGCTGAATATACAGATAATAATTTTCATCCTCCGACACTTCCAAAACATCTTCATTTTGTACGTTAAGTGTTTTTTTCAAATATCGTGTATAAGCATTATCCTCATAAGTATCGCCATCCGGCATACCGGAATTACCGGAAGCAGTCATTTTTGCCAGTGTATAGGTCACTGTCTCCGGATAGGGTATCAGTGGTGATTTCTCTGCCTTCTCCCACGAAGTGGCTGCCTTTTCATCCGCTTCCTGTTCTGCCACATCACAGTCAATTTCAAATGATATCACACCGAGAAGTACGCACATCATTCCCATAACGATAGCCTGTGCTCTTCTTTTGCTATGACTCATTGCTTTCTCCCTTCTGTACCTTTGGAAAATGCAGTAATACCTCCGTACCTTTTCCCTCTTCGCTTTTGATCTGAATGGTATAAGTTTCCCCGAAGCTCAGTTTCATTCTGTCGTTTACGTTTTTGACACCATATCCCAAAGCATGATATTCCAGAACATGTGCAAGCGTATCTGCATCCATCCCAACGCCATTATCACGAATGCTGACATAAATCACCCCGGAATCTGTCTCCTCCCAGATACGGAACCAGATCTGATGATCCGGATCCTCCTTAATATCAAGACCATGCTCTAACGCATTTTCTACGAACGGCTGGAAAATAAGTGAAGGAAGTTCATAATCCAGCAATTTTTCATCTACATCATAATGCACTTTAAAGTCATTATCATGCATCCAAAGTTGCAGCTGTACATAAGCCTGAATATTCTGAAGTGCCAGCCGCAGGCTGATCCAGGTTCTTCCTTTATTTAAAGTTGTCCGGTAAAATGCAGAAAGTGCAAGCGTCACCTGACTGATTTCCTCTTCGCCGGCCTCAATTGCTTTCCAGTTGATCATCGACAGAGAATTATACAGGAAATGCGGATTGATCTGAGCCTGCAATGCTTTCATTTCAAATTCTTTCCGAGCAATCTGCGTTTCATAATTTTCTCTGATCAATTCCTGGATCCGCTGCATCATATGATTATAACTGTTGATCAGGATTCCCATCTCGTCTTCGCGGTTGCTGTGGACTGTTGCCTGAATGTTTGTTTCATCCATAGACTGGATTTCTTCTGTCAGTTCTTCCAATGGTCTGGATAAATATTTTGCAAATCTCCTTCCCAGCAGAATAATACAGACCAGACAGGCTCCTACCTGCACAGCGATCATAAGAAACGCTCTTCTGGAAAATGGACTTAAGTTGGATTTCTTTTGAAAATAAGTAACTGTCGCATCCATCTGATTCAGATCCTGCTGCACCCATAAATAATCCTTTTTATTCTCTCTAAAACTTACATATATGCCATTTTTATCTGTACATTTTTTCCCGGAAAAATTCCATATTTCATCGTTCTGCGTCTGCACATGAACACCATACTGATCCACTGCAAGCTGGTTTAATGATTCAAATAATGTCGGAATATCTGTGCGAACTGCCACATAACTTTCAATTCCGGAATAACTTGGAATTTTGTATATCGAAATCAGGTCTAATGTACTTTCATCAAATACCCATTCCTTATCCCTGATTCCATCTCGATACCAGGACTCTTTGTACAGATCCTCCAGTGGATGCGTTTCATTTCCGAAAGACTGCTGAATGCTCTCGGAGTAGATTGTAACAGATTCCATGATCAGATTCTGATACTTCAACGCACCGATGGTATTTGATACTTCCTGATACAGTTCATAACGCTGTGTCTTCTTTGTCGGATCGCACTCCAGAAAATTGATAACATCCTGATTGTATACGAAATAATTCATCATCTGCTGGCAGGTATACATCTGATAATCTACAATCCCACAGGCCTGCTGCAGTGTATTCGTCATATCTTTTTCCCTGTATTTCAGCACTGTGTGATAGGAATTGATTCCAAGTGAAATACCCAGTATCATAACCGGAAGCATACCGACCAGACACAGAATTGTCAGCATCTTTTTTCGAATGGATAGTTTATGAAAGAACTGTTTCAGTCTGTGCATCTGTCATTCCACCCTTTCGATACTGTTCCGGACTACATCCACAATACTCACGGAAATTTTTACAAAAATAAGATACATTTGAAAAACCAGTTTCTTTACATATCTGCACAATCTTCATAGATGTATCGGAAAGCAGTTTTTTTGCCTGCTCCATCCGGTAATTCCGAATAAAACGGCTTACCGTATCTCCGGTTTCTTTCTTAAATATATAACTGAAATATCCCGGTGACAAATACACCAGTTCGGATAATTTTTCCACACTGATATCCTCACTGTAATGTTCATAAATATAACTTTTTGCCTGTGCAACTTCATTTCTGGCACCATCATTGTTGGCTGCCAGACGTTCTTCCATATTCTGAATGAGTGTTTCTACAAGACTTATCACTTCCTGGACAGACTGCATTTCGTATACCTTCTGAACCGCTGTTTCCAGTTTTTTTCTGTCCTGATGCTGATGCGTAAAAAATTCTTTTACCAGATTGGAAAACAAAAATCTCGTATAAATCTGCGAATAGCTGCTCATCTCTCCCATACCATTTTTCAAAATACGAAAATGTTCCCACAGATGAGTCATATCATCCATTCGGATATTTTCCATCATCCGGCTAATCGTTTCATCCAGGAACTGCTCACTCCCGGTATCTTCTGCTACATGATCCGGTAAAAATACTCTTGTTTCCTTCTGATAAAATTTATTTTCTATCAGACTTTCAAGCATCTGAAAACGATCCGGCAGTTCACTTCGATCCGTAACCGGCTGACCGACTGCCACATAAAAACGATTTCCAAACGTATGATTCATCCATTCAGCTAAATCTGTTGCAAAAACTTTCTGCTCACATACGCCAAAAAGGACACAGAGTTCCTGATTCTGTGCCAGATTTAAAAAAGATAATTTCTGCTTGCTATATTCTGTCAGTTTTTGAATAAAAACTTCTTCTGATTCTTCAAAAAAATTATCTTCACTCTCAATTAAAAGCAAACCTCTGATCTGATTCCAACGGTCAATATTGATCTTTCCACTAATTTTATTTAACAGATCGTCATTTCCCTGACAAAGGTATCTGAAAAGAAAATAATTTTCCAGAGAATCCTGATTCCACTGACTGCGCTGCGCTTCATTTCTCCGCTCGGTAATTCTCTCCACCAGAAAATTCAGCGTGTTTTCGAACTCAGCAGGATCCACCGGCTTGAGCACATAGTTTGAAACGCCGGAAGCCATTGCCTTTTTCGCATATTCAAACTCACCATATCCGGAAAAAATTACCATTTCCAGATTTGGCTGTAATTTGTGAGCCACAGAAACCAGCTCAATACCATCCATAAATGGCATTTTTATATCTGTCAGCATAATATCCACTGCCCGATGCTGCAAAATTTCGCAGGCCGCCTTTCCGTTGGCGGCCTCCAAAATTTCCATCTCTTCACTGCGCCGGTTCAGCAGAAAACGAATTCCCTTTCGCTCCAGTTTTTCATCATCTACTACCAGAATTGTCAGCATACATTAATCCCCCAATTTCCATATATCCTGATTGTATTCCCGGATGGTACGGTCAGAAGAAAAGAACCCTGCATTGCTGATATTCACCAGCATTTTCTTTGCCCATGTTTTGCGGTCTGTATAATCTTCCAGCGCCCGTTCTTTTGTTCGGATATAATCTTCCAGATCCAGGAATGTCATAAACCAGTCTTTATTTTTCAGTTCACTGCTTAAACGCTCTAAATTTTCTTTCTTTCCAATCTCCATCATCTGTGGACCGGTGATAAATTCCACAGCCTTTTGGATCATCGGATTTTTTGTATAATAATCGGATGGTCTGTAATCACTTTTTTCATAATGTGCAATTACTTCATCACTCTTTGCACCAAAGATATAGATATTGTCATCTCCGACAAACTGATGGATTTCTACATTTGCACCATCTTCTGTTCCAAGTGTCACTGCTCCGTTCAGCATAAATTTCATGTTTCCGGTTCCGCTTGCCTCTTTGGATGCAAGTGAAATCTGTTCTGAAATATCACATGCCGGGATTAGTTTTTCTGCTAATGTAACGTTATAATTTTCTACCATAACCACATTCAGATACGGACTCACTTCCGGATCATGATTGATCAGTTCCTGCAGGCAGAGGATCAGATGAATGATATCTTTGGCGATCACATAAGCCGGTGCTGCTTTTGCGCCAAAGATCACCGTGATCGGAGTCTTTGGTAATTTCCCACTTTTTATTTCCAGATATTTATAAATCACATACAATGCGTTCATCTGCTGTCGTTTATACTCATGAAGCCGTTTGATCTGAATGTCAAACACAGAATCCTCATTCAGTTCTATGCCCTGTGTCCGTCTCAGATACTCTGCCAGTTGATGTTTGTTTTCTTTTTTTATCTGCAGAAGATTCTGCAGTGACTGTTCATCCTCTACAAACTTCTCCAGCTTCTTCAACTCTGTTGCATCTTTTTTGTATCCATCACCAATCCACTCCGTGATCTGATCTGCAAGCATCGGATTGCAATGAAGCAGCCAGCGGCGAAACGTAATTCCGTTTGTCTTGTTGTTAAATTTCTCCGGGTAAAGCTGATAAAAATTATGAAGTTCTGTCTCTTTCAGGATTTCTGTATGCAAAGCTGCAACGCCATTTACGCTGAATCCGTAATGGATATCAATGTGCGCCATATGAACCACATCGTTACGGTCAATGACAGCCACACTTTCATCCGCATATTTCCGTCGTACTTTATCATCTAAAATTTCAATAATTGGCACCAGCTGTGGTACGATTTCCTGCAGATAATGCAGCGGCCATTTTTCCAGTGCTTCCGCCAAAATTGTATGATTGGTATATGCACAGGTGCGGCTTACCACATCAATTGCATCATCCACAGAAAGTCCCCGGGCAATTAATAAACGGATCAGCTCCGGGATGATCATCGTCGGATGTGTATCATTGATCTGGATGACTGCATAATCCGGCAAATCATAAAGGTTACATCCCCGTGCTTCACATTCTTTCAAAATCAGCTGTGCGCCATTACTTACCATAAAATACTGCTGATAAATACGAAGCTTGCGACCATCTTCATCACTGTCATCCGGATAAAGGAATAATGTCAGATTTTTGGCAATTTCTTTTTTATCGAAAGAAATCCCATCCTGTACAATGCTCTCATCCACAGAATCTATATCAAAAAGTTGTAATTTATTGGTACGGTTACCATATCCGGTTACCAGAATTTCGTACATGACAGACTGTAATGTCAGATTGCCGAAAGACACCGGAAAACCGACATCCGTACGTTTTAACCAGCCACTTCGATCCATCCACGGATTTTTTGTTTCTTTCTGCATGTGATCCGCAAATTTCTGCTGAAATAATCCAAGATGATAATTCAGTCCAATACCGGCCCCATTGTAACCAAGTGTTGCAATCGAATCCAAAAAACAGGCTGCCAGTCGGCCAAGTCCTCCGTTTCCAAGAGATGGCTCTGCCTCGATTTCCTCAATTTCACAGATATCTTTTCCATTTGCAGCAAGCATTTTGCGGACATCCTCATATATTCCGAGATTGATCATATTATTAGACAAAAGTTTTCCGATCAAAAACTCTGCAGATACATAATATACTTTCTTTTTTCCTTCATTAGATTCCTTCTGTTCTGCCATATCCTGCACAACAGCCATCAATGCCTGGTAAATCTCCTGATTACTGCTTTCTGAAATTGCTTTTCCTAATTTTTCCGATACTAACATTTCCAGCTTCATAATAAAATTCCTTCCCGACCTCAAAGTCTATGCTCTCAAAAGAATCTGATACGCAGGAACCATTTGATTCATTGTATCATACTTTTTCCTGTTCGTGTGTTTCTGCTTATATTTTATACGGCATTGTTATTTTTTTCTTGCAGCATAATATCCTTTTATAGTACAATTCTATCAAAAACAGAATGGAGTCCAGCATGAAACAACCAAAACCAGAACAATACCACGAAAAAAAGCGTCATACGGAAGATCAGTTTCCGTATAACACTTATCTGTGCACTATACCGGATGATTTTACGGAAGTACCTGTTCACTGGCATGAAGAAGCAGAATTTATCGTCATTCAGAAGGGATCCGGCACAGTTTTTGTAGACCTGACACACTATCATGTGACAGCCGGAGATATCATCATTGTTCTTCCGGGACATCTGCATGCCATCAGAGAAATTTCAGGTCAGAAAATGGAATATGAAAATATCATTTTTCGTCCGGAATTACTATGCTCCGATAACCACGACGTCTGTTTTGAAAAATTTCTGTATCCATTGTTCTCAGGGCAAATTCACACAGTCGTCCACATTCACCCACGTCTGTCCTACTATCCGAAAATTCATGATCTGATCCGGACAATGGATCAATTATGCAGTAAAAAACCTGCCGGATATCAACTTGCTCTCAAAGGCTCTCTGTTTCTTTTCATGTTCCAGCTTCTTTCTCTGGACGATAAAAAAGAATTATCCAACATACAGCAACGGTCACTGGACAAGTTGAAATTCATCATCACTTTCACGAATGAACACCTGGAAGAATCTATTTCCATTCGCCAGATTGCCTCTGCCTGCTATTTCAGTGAATCACACTTCATGAAATTTTTTAAGACACATATGGGTATCAGCTATATCCATTATCTGAATGATGTCCGACTGGCACATGCCAGAAATCTGCTGGTTTCATCAAATCTGTCTATTCTGGAAATCGCACAGAAATCCGGTTTTGAAAATGCTTCTTATTTCAATCGGAAGTTTAAAGACAAATATGGCATTACTCCACGCCAGGCAAGATAAAAAATCGCTTAAGACTCACGGTCTAAGCGATTTTTCTGTCAGGAAGGTTTTTTTACATCCCCGTCTTTATCTTCCAGTATTGATCTATACTCATATCGCGGAATAAAATTCCGCCTATCACATTTTTTATAATATTCCATAAAAATACGATCCATAACCATTGGAATCTGACTTTCATCCGGTTCAAACAAAACATTAAAATCAACGCATGCTACATCATGTAGTTTATTGCCACAAAATTTATATACACATGTAAATTTGTGTAAGTGCACGTCGTGCGGCACACAGTGCAGGGTAGCGCAAAAATTTATCAAAAACACTGTGTAACTTAAGAACTCCTACCATTTTTCCTCAAGGAGTGATTGCTAGCGACTGAGGCAAAATGGTAGGAGTTCATTATAAAACCTAAATGGTAAATTTTAAGCTACCCAAAAAAATACAATTCCCGATAATGTTCATACCGATCCTGGAAATTCTCCGTATCTTCTTTTTTCACAGAATGCAGATACGCATGACGTCCCATATCCTCCTCACTGCTCTCCAGAATACTTACACCAATATTGGAACAATGATCCGCAATCCGCTCCAGGCTCGTTGTCATATCCGTCAGCACAAATCCCATCTCAATGGTACATTTGCCCTCTTTCAGACGGATAACATGACGCCGTTTCAGCTCATCGCTGAGGTCGTCAATAACCTCCTCCAACGGCTCGATCTCTCTGGCCAGTTCCTTATCGTTATTACTCAGTGCCTGAACGGTCAGATTTACCAGATCTGTTACCGCTCTGCGCAGATACATGATCTCGGAACTTCCCTCAAAGGACATTTTCAGACCTTTCTCCTTCATCTCCTGCGCGCTTTCCTTTAAGTTCACGGCATGATCGGAAATTCGCTCAAGATCGTTGATACTGTGCAGAATGACAGACATTTTTGCACTGTCGTTTTCCAGCATATTGCGGTTTGTGATCTGGATGACATAGGAACCGATCTTGTCCTCGAAATGATCGATTCTGTTTTCCAGTGTTTCCACAGTTGCTGCTTTTTCCTCATCGTACTGATCCATCAGACCAAGCGCATCTACTAATGCTGCCTCACTCATATGTGCCATATAAGCGGTTGCTTCCATACAGTGACTGATTGCCAGTCCCGGCTGCTCCAGAAAACGAACATCCAGTTTTTTCAGCTCTTCCTCAGACTCCTGTACACCATGCTTACGCTCTGTATGATCCTCTTTGATGGACATGTACGCCAGTTTTTCCAGTACTTTTGCAAACGGAAGCAGTACAAGAGTAGCTGCTATGTTGAAGATACTGTGTACAACGGCGATTCCTGCCGGTGTGGCTGCATCTCCAAGAAAATCAAAATGTACAAATGCATTTATGGAATAAAATACGATCATAAATAACGCTGTACCTATGATATTAAAATACAAATGCACTAACGCGGTTCGCTTTGCATTTTTGGATGCTCCAATAGAGGAAATAATTGCTGTTACACAGGTACCGATGTTCTGTCCCATGATGATTGGGATCGCACATCCAAAACTTACCGCTCCGGTGCTGCACAATGCCTGCAAAATACCGACAGATGCGGAAGAACTCTGAATGATTGCTGTCAAAATCAGACCTGCCAGCATACCAAGGATCGGATTTGTAAACATAGTAAGAAGATGTGTAAACTGCGGAACATCTTTCAGTGGTTCTACCGCAGCACTCATGGCATTCATTCCAAACATCAGGACTGCAAAACCAAGTAAAATGCTTCCCACATCTTTGTGTTTGTCATTTTTGGATGACATCATCAAAAGCAGTCCGATAATTGCCAGAATCGGTGAAAATGATGTTGGTTTCAACATCTGGATAAAAAAGCTGCTGCTCTCAATACCGGAAAGACTTAAGATCCATGATGTAATTGTGGTACCGACATTGGCACCCATGATAATTCCGACTGCCTGGGACAGTTTCATAATTCCGGAGTTTACAAAACCGACTACCATAACGGTTGTAGCCGATGATGACTGGATAACGGCGGTGACACCGGCACCAAGTAATACCGCCTTGATCGGATTTGATGTCAGTTTTTCCAGAATTTTTTCCAGCTTACCACCGGAAACCTTGGTCAGACCGTCTCCCATAACATTCATTCCATACAAAAACAGGGCAAGTCCGCCAATCAACGATAAAATCGCAAATATGTCCATAAAAAGATTCCTCCTGATTTTTCTCCCCAGTTCACTCAGCACATATATTAAGAAAACGCTCATGCTCGCATGAGGAGTTTTTTTTAATACTGCAAATGTTTCCAATTGAACTGTCATTAAGTAATAACATCATCTAACAATTACCACTCTAATTGATGTATGTAAAATTCAGGAGATTCGAATGTAAAGTCTTTGTAAATTTTTTACATTCTATTTACATTCACATTTTTGTTTCTTTTCCGGTGCTGCTTTTTTCTCTCTGATCAGCAGCATTGACATGATCAGGGACGTGATCGGAACCGTAAGGATAATGCCGATGGTTCCTGCAATTCCCCGCATGATCTCGATGGCAATGGAATACATATTCAGTATCTGATGCATCTGATAAGAATATGCATAAATGATCATGACCACAGTGATCGTTGCCGCGATAAACGGTGCTTTATCTGCGGTATAATCATCAGACTGTGCCTGCTGTCCTTCTGCCACCTGTGAGTAAATGGTCTTGTCAAGCAGTGTGGAAATTCCTTTTTTTGTAATTGTAAAGTCATCTGCGTAACGGTTTCCATTATAATCATAAGTTTTGATCGTAAAGGAATCATCCGTAAAATCAATGGTTGAGAAAGAAGGCAGACATGCATTGGTTCTCTCTGCAATGTAGTACGGAGTGTAGTTTAACAGGATCAAAGTCCGCTATTACTTATTTGTAGTCCACTCAACGCCTGTGGAAGGCGTGAGTGAACTGTCTTACTTTCTTACAGAACTGGTTCCGGATTAATGGTCGGATGGGTTCCATTGATGGAGAAAATAACCCATTCTGCAATATTTGTTGCATGATCGCCGATTCGTTCAAAATATTTTGCAACCATCAGCAGGTCTGTTGCTACTTCTGCGCCTGCGCCGTTGTTCTGGATCAGCTTGATCACTTCTTTTTTTGTATCATCAAACATGGCATCGATCACGTCATCTCTTGCAATGACTTTCTTTGCCATCTCAATATCTTTTGCCACAAAGGCTTCCAGACCTTTCATTACCATCAGCATACATTCCTGGGACATCTGTTTCATACGGTCCATCATCGGCAGGTTTTTCTCATTTACCAGAGATAAGGATAATTCGGAAATATCCGCTGCCTGATCACCGATTCGCTCCATGTCTGTGATCATTTTCAATGCTGCTGAGATCAGTCGGAGGTCTCTTGCTACCGGCTGCTGTTTCATCAGAAGTTTCATACAGAGGGTTTCAATGTCTTTCTCCTGTTGGTCTACTTCTGAGTCAAATTCCATGTTTTTTCTTGCTTTTTCTGCATCCTGATGTACCATGGCCTCAATGGCATGCTCGATTGCCTGCTCTACCATGTGTCCCATCTGGATCAGCTCACCGTTTAAGGTATTTAACTGTCTGTCAAATTGATTTCTCATTTTTTATGTTCTCCCTTGCACTTACACATTGTTCCAAAATCTGCTCATCCGTTGTTCAAAATACACTGCTAAAACTCCGGATAAATTTCAGAAACTTCTGCACATCTGTTTAACCAAATCTACCGGTAATATAATCTTCTGTCTTTTTCTCCTTCGGTGTGGAGAATAACTGATCGGTATCACCATACTCTACAAGGTCGCCCAAAAGGAAAAATGCGGTCTGGTCAGACACACGAACTGCCTGCTGCATGTTATGTGTTACCATAACGATGGTGTACTGAGATTTCAGCTCCATAACCAGATCTTCGATCTTTGATGTGGAAATCGGATCCAGTGCGGAAGTGGACTCGTCCATCAGTAATACTTCCGGATGAACTGCCAGCGCACGGGCAATACAGATTCTCTGCTGCTGTCCACCGGATACGCCAAGGGCACTTTTTTTCAGACGGTCTTTGACTTCGTCCCAGATTGCTGCGTCACGAAGTGATTTTTCTACGATGTCGTCTAACTGTGCTTTGTTGTGGATACCGTGTGTTCTCGGTCCAAATGCTACGTTATCGTAAATGCTCATCGGAAATGGATTTGCCTTCTGAAATACCATACCAACCCTTTTTCTCAGCAGGTTTACATCCATGTTATTTCCGTAAATATCTTCGCCGTCCAATGCGATCAGACCGTCGATCTTACATCCTTCTACCAGATCATTCATACGGTTTAAGGATTTTAAAAGGGTGGATTTACCACATCCGGAAGGTCCGATAAACGCGGTGATCTGATGTTCTTTAATCTCAAGATTAATATCTTTTAATGCATGGAAATCTCCGTAATGAAGATTCATATGCTCGATTGTCATTTTATTTTTTAACATGTTCGTTTCGTTATCCTCTCTCACATATTGCTGTTTGCAAATACGTTTCCTGTCACTTTTGTTTCGTAACCAAGATTCCAATACTTTAGTCCCGCTGCATTTTCTTTGCGATAACGGAAGATAAAATGTTGATCAGAAGTACCATTACCAGCAAAATAACTGCGGTGGCAAATGCCTGATCCGTATGCAGACCTTCCTGGGAAAGTACATACATGTGTACTGCCAGTGTACGTCCGGATGAAAGCAGGTTCTTCGGTAAGGTTGCCATGGTTCCTGCGGTGTAGATCAGCGCTGCTGTCTCACCGGCGATTCGTCCGGTGGAAAGAATGACACCGGAGAGGATACCTGGAATGGCACTTGGAAGTACGATTCTAAATACTGTACGGAGTTTGCCTGCGCCCAGTCCGAAACTTCCTTCACGGAAGCTGTCCGGCACTGCCAAAAGTGCTTCCTCTGTGGTTCTTAAAACGGTTGGCAAAACCATGATCGCTACAGTTAAAATACCTGCCATTAAGGAGTAGGACATATGGCATGCGGTTACGAAGAACAACATACCGAACAAACCGTAAACGATGGACGGAATACCTGTTAATGTTTCTGCTGTAGTTCTGATGATTTTTACCAGTTTATTGCCTTTTTTTGCATACTCTGTCAGGTATACTGCAGAGAATACACCGATCGGAACTGCGATCAGCAATGCCACACCGATCATGATCAATGTGTTGATAATAGACGGAAGCATTGATACGTTATCACTGTCATAATGTAAGGAAAACAGTGACGGTGTCAGATGCGGGATACCTTTGCCCAGAATATACACGATCAGGTAGCCAAGCATCACAATGGTAAAAATTGCAGCCAGAATGATCAGTATTTTTAAAATCAGAGAGCCGACATAAATCTTTTTCTTTGTCTTTTTCATTATTCCTTCTCTCCTTTTCCTTTGATAATACTGAACGCCAGGTTAATGATCAGGATGAATACAAACAGTACCACACCGGTTGCGATCAGTGCTTCTCTGTGAAGTCCGGTTGCATATCCCATCTCAAGTACAACGTTTGTGGTCAGTGTACGCACGCCCTGTAAAATTCCTTTTGGCATACGCGGCTGGTTTCCGGCGATCATTACAACCGCCATGGTCTCACCAATGGCACGGCCGATACCAAGTACTACACCGGCTAAGATTCCGGATTTTGCTGCCGGGATCACGCATCGGAAAATGCTTGCCTCCTTTGTTGCTCCCAGTGCCAGTGCACCTTCAAAGTAGGCGTTGTTTACGGCACGGATGGAAGTCTCTGTCACACCAATGATGGTCGGCAGGATCATGATTCCAAGCAGGAAAGATGCAGTCAGAATGCTCATTCCGTCTGTCCGGTTTGTTCCGAAGATCATACGAACCGCCGGTACGATGACCATCAAACCGAAGAAGCCGTATACAACTGACGGGATTCCTGCCAGAAGCTCCGTTGCCGGTTTGATGATTTTGTAAAGTCCCTTCGGACAATATTTTGCAAGAAAGACTGCAGTAAAAATACCGATCGGCACACCTACTGCAATGGCACCGCCTGTAATGTACAGACTTCCGATGATCATCGGGAAGATGCCGTATTTATCGTTTCCGGGCTTCCAAACCTGTCCGCCCAGGAATTTTCCAAGTCCTATTTTTCCCATTGCCGGGATTCCGTTTGCAAATAAGAAAATGCAGATCATGGCTACTGCCACGATGGAAATACAGGCAACAAGCAGGAAAATAATTTCAAACACTTTTTCTTTTCGTTTCATATGTTTTGTTTCTCCCTATGGGAATGCGCCACACAGATTCTTTTCTACATAAAGCGGACATTCACAATCCACTTTCGCTACTTGTTCATGAACACAATCGCTTTACGACCTGCGTTCAAATCGGAATCTGTAGTGACGCATATATAATTTGTGTTATTTAATGGAACTGATTATTTTACAGCATCCCACTGTGTAACTTCACCTGTGAAGATCTGTTTTACCATATCAGAGCTGATCTCATCGATCGGGTTTGCATTATTTACGATAACTGCGATACCGTCAAGAGCGATCTTTGTAGCTGTAACGCCTGTCTCCTCGTCTTTCAGATCACGGGAAGCCATTCCGATGTCACATTTTCCGTCGATTGCAGATGTGATACCTGTTGTGGAATCTGTTGTCTGCTGCTCGATCTCAGCGTTCGGGTTCACCGCTTTGTAAGCCTCTACCAGTTTCTCCATAACCGGTGATACACTGGAAGAACCATCAATTGTGATCTTTCCGCTTGCTCCTGTAGATGTGAATGTCTCACCTTCTGCTACGGAAATGTATCCGTCATCTGCGATTACCTGCTGTCCGTCAGCACTCATGATGTAGTTGATGAAATCCTGTGCTACATCGCTTACGTTATCTTTTGTTACGATGTTGAACGGTCTGGATACTTTGTAAGTTCCGTTGGATACGTTCTCTGTAGTTGCCTCAGCACCATCGATTTTTACTGCTTTTACGGTGTCATTTAAAGAACCAAGGGAGCAGTAACCGATTGCGTATTCGTTACCTGCTACCGTAGACATCATAACCTCTGTGTTGTTTGTGATGGTTGCGTCTACCGTTGTCATATCTTCTTTCTCGCCTGCATCATTTTTTACTTCGATGCCAAACAGCTCGATGAAAGCGCCTCTTGTACCGGAACCGTCCTCACGGGATAATACGCTGATATTTCCGGAAAAATCAGAAGATGCATCTGCGCTGCCTGTGCTACCGCTCTCTGTTGCTGCGCTTCCTGCGTTGTCTGCTGCTCCGTTATCGCTGTTTCCACATCCTGTAAGTCCAAGTCCTGCTACTGTTGCTGCGCAAAGTACAAGTGCCATCATTTTTTTCAGTTTCATTTCGATTCTCTCCTTTTCGATTTACATCTTTTTCTTGTTTATTTTTTATGTACAGACCTGCATTGCCTTTGGCTTATTCGGGTCATGCTGGCAAGTTGTTTTGTTTGCCTTACGACGTATACTTTAATCAGATTTGGCTTTTCATACTATCAGGATTGCGCAAAAAAAAAGTAAAGCTTTTGTAAAAAACTTTACTTTCGAAGATATTTTCAGGGAGAATCTTTATTTTTCACAGAAATAAAAGCACAAAAAAGAGCTATCCGACTTTCTCGTCATCAGATAGCTCTGTCACCTGTTAAATCTAAGCTTCACTATATAACCTCCCTTTCTTCTATTTCTTTTGTCTCAACTATGGATCTCTACCTCTCAATGGACTTGTCCTCCTTTAACTGATTGTTTTATAATGATAAACTCTGTCAAAAGAGATTATTTTCTTGCTTACTCCATTGGACTGACCTCCTGTAGTTATTTAACGAAAGAAGATTTTTTATTTTGTTTTCTCTCTTCTTTTGTTGTCTTTATTGTATTGCACTTTAAGTGATTTGTCAACACTTTTTCTGTATATTTTTTATATTATTTTAAATTATCTGTTAATTATGCTTTATTGCATTATTTTGTCTATTTCAAGAATGCTCCGGAAGGTTTTCAAATCGAACATCAGTCTCCAAACTGTTCTCTTGCAGTTTCAATATAATCTAAAGCATCTTCATGGTTCTGCTTTATTTCCTCGGCAGTCACTTCACGTCTGACTTTTGCCGGAGAACCAACTGCCAGCATACCATCCGGAATCACTGTTCCCTGTGTCACCAACGCGCCTGCACCGATGATCGCATTTTTTCCGATCTTTGCTCCATTCAAAACAATGGAACCCATGCCGATCAGTGCACCATCTCCGATCTCACATCCGTGAATGATCGCTGCATGACCAACCGTGACATGATCCCCGATCACAACCGGAAAACCTGCGTCTGCATGAAGAATGCAGCCATCCTGAATGTTGCTGCCTTCCCCGATAGTGATACTGTCATGGTCTCCTCTGGCTACTGCCTGATACCAGAGACTACTGTCTTTCCCCATACTGACAGCACCGACTACCGTTGCATTTGGCGCAATGTATGCACCACTTCTATTGCATGCTTTTTCTTCTTTCATCACTTTATACCTCTCCTTTTGTATAAAATTTTGTTCTTCTCCACCCTTCAAGTCGAACGCACGTGAGACTTGGTGCGTGATTCTGGTCAGCGAAAGCTGACATATTCTT
>NZ_JRFU01000052.1 GCF_003122485.1 Eubacterium ramulus | reverse complement strand
CCAATTCCGGCAAAATACGTCACTTTCAGCACGCCTTCCACCTGTTCTAACCACTGAATGCCATCCTCGGAAATTGGCTGATCACATTCCACCACCATAACTGCCTGCTCACCCTTGGCAGAACGATACACCTGCATGGTCGCAATGTTGACATTTTTCTTTGCCAGCATGGAAGTAACTGCCACGATACATCCCGGCTGATCCATATTGTGTACGATCAGTGTCGGACATTCCCCTGAAAATCCAGTGTTGATGCCATCGATCTTATCAATACTGATCCGTGAACCACCGATGGAAGACACCTGTACTTCCGTATATTTTTCTCCGACACCGGTTAATCGGATCACTGCCGTATTCGGATGAGCTTCCTCCAGATGCGCCTCACCAAACGCCACCGTTATCCCACGCTGTGCAGCAATCTCGAAACTGTCTGCGATCTGGTAGTCATCCGGCTGCATCCCCAGCAGACCTGCAACCAGCGCTTTCTTCGTACCATGTCCTTCCCCAGTTGCCAGAAAGGATCCATACAAAAGGATCTCTGCTTTGCAGATCGGTTCTCCCAACAGTTTTCCTGCCACATAACCCATTCGCACGGCTCCCGCAGTGTGGGAGCTGGATGGTCCGACCATGATCGGACCTACGATATCAAATAAATCCATCGCTGTACTCTCCTTATTTTTCGGTCTGTTTATTTATAATGACGCAGACAGTAGACCGCATCATAGCGCAGACGCAGACGGATCCGCCAGTTACTTTTTTTGTCTACTTCTGAAATTTTTGTCAAAAATGCGTCTACCGTACGCTCCTCAAACTGCTTGAGGATCATGCCTCCGTATGCTGCCTTTTCCAAAAGAACACAGACACGTTTGTACTCTCCCGGACTGGTCTCAGAAAAAGTATCTGCAATCGCGGTATCGGTATCTTCCATATTCCATCCAAGACTTGCATCAATTCCACGGATCGCAAGCAAATGATAAATTTTCTTCGTCTTGTATCCAATCCGCTCGCTGTCTGAAAAATAGCTTTCATGCTGTTTCCAGATGTATTCTGCCAGTATTCTTAAAATCTCTAATACAACAAAGATAGCAGTAAGCAGGATCACCAGCAAACCAACAATCCCAAGACAGATGGCTGCCACATTAAATACTTTTTTCAGGATTTCCGGTGCTTTTGAACCCTGATTACCGGAATTTTTCACAATGTTTGTATCATAGCCATTGTTGCTTAACGCCGCATTTTTCTGAACGGTATCCGGCAGACTTACCATCTGCTGTAATGATACAGAATCGAAATAATATCCCGGTGTCACATCTACCGGAAGCCAGCCGATTCCGTCAAAATAAACTTCTACCCATGCATGTGCATCTTTGCCGGTCAGAGATACCTTTCCGCCGTTTGCTGCGGACTGTTCCTCTGATACAAAATACCCTTCTACATAACGCGCCGGAATTCCATGTACCCGCAGTGACTCTACTGCTGCGGATGCATACAACATCGAATTTCCCTGTCTGGATTTTGTCAGGAAATAGCGGATCGGATCATAACTTTCCGGTGCTGCCATCGGTTTTTCCACATATTTCACGTTATTATTTAACACCGCTCGTACCTGACTTAAGGCACTGTAGATACCATCGCTTTCCGGATCATAATCATCCCAGAAAATTTCATTCATCAATTTCACCGTATCTGCATCTGTCTGTGTATAATTCTCATATACAAAATCACGATACACTGATTCCGTTTGGCAATACTGTTTCTGCGCCTCTGTGGTCGGATCGCTTACCCAGTCCTCTGCCACTGTCAGCTCTGCCGGTCTGGAACCGGACAGTTCTGTTCCGGAATAAGAACCAGCTCCACGCCAACCGGTACTAAACAGTCGGGAAGAACGTTTCTCTTTATAATTGGAACCGTTTACTTCCTCCATGCTGACTGGCAGATAGAAATAATATCGGGAAGCGTCTGTCACCGAAATACTCAGCTCATTTTCTTCCGGCTGGTTGTCCTCGGAGCAGAGTGCATAATATTCTGCCACCTGCATCTGTGGGTGAAATCCCTGCTGTAAAAACCATTTCATGATTCCGGCATTTTCATTGCCATACGTATAAGAAGGCAGTTCATGCCATACTCCATTCTGATATACTTCGCCTACAAAGCCTCGCAGATAGAGCATTTTCTGCTGCCCTGTCTGAACCTGGAGCATCTCATTCGAATTTTTCTGCAAGGAAGCTGCCTGTCTGAGATCTCCCTCCGGCAGAGAATCCTCACCGTAACGCCAGGTTCGGATCTGTTCCTTCCACTGTTGTCTTGCCTGTGTCACAGAATCCAGATTTTCCTGTGGAAGCGTCAGACCACCGATCACGACAATCACCGACACCACTACAAAACAGAACAGATTTCTGGCAGTAACGTAACCGCCCTGAATTGCCAGAAATAATCCGGCTAATCCGATCAAAAACAGCATGCCCATATATGGTTGAAACATACCTGTCATCAATGCAAGCATCGTCCATGCCATACTGTATCCAATGCCACAGATCACTTTACGGTCTTTTACCATCCACCAGCAAAACTGTGCACAGAAAATGACCATCAACAGTGTAAATGACTGCATTGCCACATTTTCCTGCGAAACGGAAAGCAATGCCACACCACCATCGTGTACTTCATTCCAGTACATAAGGATCATGTTAATCCAACTTTTGGCACCGGTCCAATATCCGTGAAAACCGGTCAGGATCAGTACCAGAAGCCATGGTCCTCCATAGTAGAATACCTTCATCCACTGTTTTTCTCTCTTTCTCTGTGACAACACACAGCAGACCAGTGTGGCGATCATCAGCAAATATACCATTGCCGATATCGACGGATACTCATTCCCCTCTGCATGCAGTACACTCAGACTGCCAAGGCACAGACAGAGGCTCAAAAGAAGGTGGATTCCTACTTTAATATGTAATTTTCCCTCACTCTCCGGTACAATCCGGTCAACGGTAAACTGTTTTTTCGTACGTTTCATAGTAATCTATTATCCTTAACAAATAATCCGGTACATTTCTTCTGTCTTATCTACCGGTATATCGGTCATTTCACAGCTTCCACTCACGCTGCTGATCACTGTATCCAGATCTGCTCTGGCACTGACCACGGTGGTTCCAATCTGACCACTTAACGTATGCAGATTTTGCTGATATACGCCTGCAGACAGGATCAGTAACCGTGTAAAATATTCTTCCAGATGCTCTGTGATAAAATATTGCAGCGCCTGTCCACTGTACTCTGGAATCGGACTGCTCATCCACAACATCAGCATCCGCTGCAGATCCCGTCGATCCCGCACTTCACAAAGCTGCAGACCATTTTTACCCGGAACCGCCATACAGAATGCACATCCAAGCCGCAATAACTGTTCTCCGATCGCAGTACCAAATGCTACAGCTGTATTGATTTCTTCTACAGGATTTTCCTGCGGTTCTCCATGTTCGTCTGCTGCTTCTATATTCATAACTTTACGTCCCAGATCCGGTAAAAGTACCATATTGTAATGAGACGGATCGCTGGCTTCCCGCAAAATGAGATTCTCTGTCTTGCTGGAAAGCTTCCAGTGTACCAAACGGATATCGTCTCCCGGCACATATTCCCGGATATCAAACATCTCACTTGGATCATTTCCTTTCCGGTTCTGCATGCGCCCTTCTTCACGGGGTGCTCCAATGGTTGCCCGGGACATTTCCACATGCACGTTCACGGAACGCGGATATACGATGGTCTGTACCGTCTCAAAGGGACGAATTTTCCTTCGAAATAATTTTAACAGATCCTGCAGTAAAATCTCTGCACACTGTATCTTCACTTCCCCACAGCGCCGCGCCGGAATGGTCAGCTCCACTTCCCTGGATTTACCGGACAAATACATGAAATAATATTTGCGTTCTGTACTGCAAAACATGGTATTTTCAATATCCACGCCCATCAGAATACTACGTGCTGCATACAGAGGGAATCTGGAATACATCTTTACCTTTACTTTCAGGTCTTTTCCTTCCTGTGTTCCGGAAACAATTTCCATATCCACCATCATATTTCTGGCATCTACACGGCTCAATACAGCCATCAGCACGGCAAGCACCACCATCATGATCAGCAGAAATAACAGGAACCGATTACTGAATAAGAAAACAAGCACTGCCAGACACGCCATCAGGACAAGATAGCCGATCCTGTTTTTGTTCATATCCTTTACTCCTCTGTTCCAGGTCTGAGTTTCAGCAGAATCTCTCCCAGAATATCTTTTGCCTGAACGCCTTCTACCTGCGCCTGTGGACGCAGCACCAGACGGTGTGCACATACATCACAGAATACACTCTGTACATCTTCCGGAATCACATAATTACGCTCCCGGATCAGCGCATTTGCCCGCGCCATTTTAACAAGTGCAGAAACACCACGCGGAGAGATACCAAGTTCGATCAGCGGATGACGTCTGGTCTCCTCACACAGACGGATCGCATAACGCAGTACGCTGTCTTTTAACTCTACAGAAGACAGATAGTTCTGCACTTCCAGTACGTTCTGTGCATTTGTCACCGGTTTGATATCCAGCAGCGGATTGTGATAACGCTGCGCGGTAATGATCTGCATCTGGCTCTCAAGCGTCGGATAACCGATGGACAGACATACCATAAAACGGTCTAACTGTGACTCCGGCAACGGCTGTGTTCCGGAGAATCCCAACGGGTTCTGTGTTGCGATACAGATAAACGGCAGTGGCAGCACATGTGTCTCACCATCGATACTGATGGTATTTTCTTCCATAACCTCCAGAAGTGCTGACTGCGTCTTCGGTGAAGTACGGTTGATCTCATCTGCCAGAAGAAGCTGACAGTTTGCAGCTCCTTCCCGGTATTCAAATTCATTCGTCTGACGGTTAAACATCGTAAAACCGGTAATATCTGACGGCAGTGTATCTGTTGTAAACTGAATACGTTTATTGCTGAGTCCAAGCACTTTGGAAAATGCCAGTGCCAGTGTTGTCTTTCCGACACCCGGAGCATCCTCCAGCAGTACATGTCCTCCTGCATAGATTGTCATAAGTACTTTTTCGATGATCTCTGTTTTACCGATAAAAGCCTTGCTGATCTCTTCTACGATCTGTTTTGACTGTTCCACGATCATTCCTGTGTATCCTCCTGTTCCGGGATCGCCGCATCTGTATCTTTTGTCACTACATCTGCATCCTCACTCTTTTTCTTATCCTTGTCTGCAGATGTATCTTCTGACTCTGCACTGTCTGCATCTTCATGGTCGGAATCTGTACGGTCCGCACCTGTATTTTCAGAAGCGGCGGTATCCAGATTTCCGATTCCTGTATTTACCATCCATATATTGGAATTTTCATAAACTGTATTGCCAGAAACATCCGTATTGGTATTTTCCTCTGTGGTTCCTTCCGTCGTACCATCTGGATCAGTATCCGTTGTCTCTCCGGAGCCATCCGAAGTATTGTCTTCTACCTGCTCCGGGTCCAGTCCCATCATGGCACGGATACGGTTATGGGATACTACCAGACGCTTGTTCACTTCTGTCAAAATCTCCTCATTCGTCGGTTCTGTACCATTCTGTTCTGCCAGATCTGCCTCAACTCCTGCCCACATATCTTCCGCAGTATCATAGCCGGCAAAAATGTACTCCCACATACTAATATAAAAGTCTTCCCAGCCTTCCGGTACCTGAATATGAATGCGGCTGTCATCGATTCCAAAGGAGAACGGCACTCCATTAAGGATATCATCATCGCTTCGGAACAAATTCGGCGCCCAGCCTTCAAATACCAGCGTAACGCTGTCGCTCTCCACACCGGCAAAGGCATTGCTGTAAATAGCAGACAGACCATTTGGAATTACTACTTTCTGCAGATTTTTCGCCTTGGAAAAAGCACCCGTTCCAATATTATCCAGATATCCTCCGGATGCCAGTCCGATTGTTTCTGCATCCAGCGTTGCTTCCGTACAATATGACGGCACTCCGGTCAATGTGACAAATCCATAGCTGTCAACCGTATACTCATACCATTCTGATAATCTGGATACCTCCTCCATTCCTAATGCTTTTCGTGCACGGTTCTCTGCTTTCAGCAATGCTTCTGCCACATAAGCATCTACTTCTTCATCTGACGGGAACTCCCAGGTATCCCAGTTTATATGCTGCCATCGAATATCTTCCCACATTCGATCGTATGCAGACTTATTCGGATAATCAATATAACCGGCAAAAGCATAGCGCCAGTCACGTATATACATTTCCTTTGAACTCTCCGGCACATGAATCCGTAATTTTTCCAGTTCTTCTTCCTCTGTCCAGCCATAATTAAACTGATATTCCCTCGTTCCATAAAGCATCAGCTTCGGGGCTGATTCGCTGTTAAAGTATATATCCCGCAGACTGTCACATCCGGTAAATAATCCGAAATAAACTGCGGAATTGTCAAGGAACTCACCAAGCGACACGTTTGTCATATTTTTACAATCTTGAAATACACCCTCTCCCAGATAAACACTGGCATCTACCGTAAAATCTGTAATGGAATTACAACTGGTAAATGCATCGTTATCCAGATAGAAAAAGGTTCCTGACAAAGTGATACTTCCACCCAGATCTGAATTGCGGAATGCACCCGGATCCAGCCAGTGCAGTCCCAACATATCATCCCAGTTTACAGAATAACTTCCGGATGGACTTTTCGTATCCGCCAGCGCATAGTGAAACAGCTCCGTGGTGCTCTCCGGCAATGTCACCTGATCTGACACTTCTCCGCCTGACCGCAGGCCAATCCATGGAGATCCATTACTATCCAAACCATATAACATTCTGGCATCTCCACCAATATCCACCAGACCATAAGAGGCTACCCCTGATGCTGCCGTAAAAGAAAGATGCCCGTCAAAGTAACCGGTAGAATCCGTCGGCGTATAAAAATAATACAGTCCGGTATTAATCGAATAACTGTCAGAAATCAGCGGCGCGTAATCATCTTCCATGATGCCTTCCATCGCATTGGATGCCACAAATCGCAGACTGTCACATCCGCAAAACGCCTCATTTCCAATTGTGATCGTATCGGTAGAATTGATCAAAATTCCCTGCAGCCCGATACAGTCTTCAAAAGCTTTGTAACCAATCTTCTTGATACTTTCCGGAAGTGTTACCCATTCCAGATCCTGACAGTCAGAAAAGGCCTGCTCTGCAATGGCATTGATTTCAAGCGAAGTTCCATCCTCTGCTGTCATTGTACCATCAAAAGAGGTAAGATTCTCCGGCACACTCATCAGCATAATGCCCGCATCTGATATTCTGTAATAGTAACCCTCTGCTGATTTCTGTAGCAGTTCTACGGAAACATCCTTATCCGTTCCGGAATCAGCCAGTTCTTCTTTTACTGTATCATACTGCTTCTTGGAATAACACCAGATAGCAGTTACATCACTGTCATTTAAGCATCCGTCTTCCAGATGAAGTGTTGTTCCATTTTTAGGCAAAATCAGTGTCTCAATACCTGTTCCTTTGGAAAAAGCATCTTTTTCAATCTGTTTTGCAGTATTTGGCAATGTAACGGATGTATTATTTTTTGAAACGATTCTGCGTATTTCACCTTTACTGCTTATAACAACACCACTTTTCATCGTGTATGTAACGGACGGATCATCCGCAGATGCCACACTGTTTTCGGTTCCATAGCGGATATTTGCATTATTCTCCTCCAGAAACTCCTCCATATAAGACTCCGGTACTACCAGTTTACAGTGATTAATATTTTCATAACTGAGTGACGGTACACCATCCAGCGTCTCTGCCTCAATATGAATCTCGGATATCTGATTATCTGCATTCAGGTTTATATTGGTAATCGCCGCAGGAATTGTCAGTTTCTTTAATTTGTAAGGAATTCCAAGGATTTCCGTAGCTTCTTTGTTCAGCAACACACCCTCGTCTGTGGACTGATAAACCGGATTATCCTCATCTACCAGATAGCCACGGTTGACATGTAATCCTTTACTGCTGTCAGCAAGATATATTACCGTATCCGGGATTTTCAAATAGTCAACATCCAGATCTGTGGATTCGTCAATCGACACTGCCTGAATATATTCCGGCACAGTCAATTCATCATATTGCATTCGGTCAAGAATCGTACCATCCTTCATTCGTTTAACAGCTTTATTTGAAATACCTGTCAGTGTCTGCAAATAAGTCAGACTGTTTCCAGATGGATCAATTTTCCCGTCATCTGTCATCCAGAACACATTAAGCTGAACTGTATATTCACTGCTGAGTGGTACGTTCTCTGCCGGTTCAAGGATATGTCGTCCCTCTGTGGAAGTATATAACCACGAAACCAGTTTTCCATCTTCCATCCATCCAGGGAACAATGTTGTTAACGGTTCGGTTCCCAGATAGTCCCACTGAAACCGATACAGATTCACAATGGAGCCTACCTCCGGATTTTGATCATAATTCAGAATCGTATCTGTATCGATCACAGAATTTTCTTCCTGAATTTCTTTGGAAAGTACAAAGATACGATTTGCTTTTAAACCATACGGCACCTGACGCTCTACCCATGGTTTATTTTTGGTCAGTCGATAAGACACCTTGATAATCATGGTATCATCCGTCACCGTGGTCGGAATCGTCAGTGGAAATTGATCTTTCCAGGTTGTACCGCCATCAAAAGATACCGCATCAATCCGGATAAACTGATTCAGAGCACTTTCTCCCCAGACATAGCGATTTTCCCGGTCATTGGAATATACGAACGTATCCAGCGAATTATATATCAGCGTCTGATCAATCGTCTGTCCTTTATACATATAAACGGCATCCGCATCCCAACGCTGACAGATTACCACACCTGCATAGTCACCATCTTCATCTTCGGTAACATCTGAGATGCCATCATCCGGATATGGATGATCAATAACACCATCTACCCGGTTATTCCATTCTTTCTTTACTTCGGGATCTTTCGCGGTTGCAGACGGTCTTTTGTTATCAGAACCACCGTTATTGTTGTTGGAATTGTTATTCCCATTATTTTTGTCATCTGTGGACGGTGTTTTATTTGTATCAGAGCCGGAATTATTGCTGCTCCCATTTCCATTCGTGCTGTTCTGGCTATTTCCACTGCCATTACTGGCACCATTTCCATTCGGATCCGTGATCTGCCCGGTTCCGTTGCCGTTGATAATGATATCTGCATTGGAAGTATCATCCGTCAGATTATAGACCCCGCCATTCTGACTGCCAGTTCCATTCTGTGTACCGGTGAACTGATCGTTATTTCCACTGGCATCGCCACTGTTCACGCCAACGGTTACAGCTGTCGCACGACCATTCTGCAGATCTTTCTGGAAGAGATAGTCCGACTGGTTTGCATTTTCCTGATTGTTGTCCTGCTGATCATTCTGATTTTTTTCCCAGAGTTCACTGTTATCGCCGTTATCATCCTCGGTATGCTCTACCTGATCCTTGTTATCGGAAAAAACGACCTGATTATTCTGAAGCTTACGGTTGGAATCTTTTGGTTGAAAATTCACCCCGCTCTGGTAGGCAACTGCCACCGTTACCGCACCTGCCGTGATCACAGAAGCAGCAGCGATCGCCACACCCACTTTTTTATTTCTATTTTTCATCTATTATACCCGCTTTTCTCTTGCGCATAATCTTTCAAGAATGCTCCGGCATTCTTGTTGCGAGGTGCGCGTCATGCAA
>NZ_JRFU01000051.1 GCF_003122485.1 Eubacterium ramulus | reverse complement strand
TCGCCATACCCAGACCGGTTCCACCGTACTTCTTCACCGTGTCAGAATGTTCCTGATCAAACGGGCGGAAAATACGCTGTACATAACTTGGATCCATACCAATACCGGTATCACGCACGCTGATCATCAGATCCAGTGTCTGTTCCTGGATCATCATCTGACGGAAGGTGACGATGATCTCACCTTCGGAGGTGAATTTTACGGCATTGGAAAGGAAGTTGATGATCACCTGATCCAGACGCAGTTCATCACCAACCACATAATCCACTGTAATATCTTCAAAATTAACCGCATAACGGATATTTCTTGCTTCCAGGTTCTTGGCAAACATATCGTACAGGCGCTCACGCATACGATTCAAACTGAACGGTTTGTGCTCCAGCTCTACCTTGCCTGCCTCAATACGTGACATATCCAGAATGTCATTGATCAGTGCCAGCAAATGTCCTGCCAGTTCTTCGGTCTTGTCCAGATACTGCATAGGCGGAGCCTGTGGTTCCATTTTCTCTTTTGCCAGCCGGAGCATACCCATGATACCATTCATCGGGGTACGGATCTCATGGGACATCCGGTACAGGAAACTTGTCTTGGACTGACTTGCTTCTTCTGCTGCATCCAGACGATCTTCGTATTGCAGAATCTTCTCATGTAACTGTGTGATTTCATACACAGACATCAGATCATAGACACCATCCTCTGTCCGTCGAAATCCAAGCAGCAGCCATTTTCCGGTATTCCATTTGACCGATTCTTCCAACGGTTCTTTGCCATCCCACTGTTCATACTTTTTCCAGAGCCTTTTCTCATCCTCCGGATCTGCCATATTAAGTCCGATATTTCGAATATCCTCCTGCAGCATCCGCAGATTCAGACCAAGCATGTCATAAAAACTGTCTGTAGCATAAACCGGCAGGAGATCCTCCCGGCGAACCATAATGCACGCCTCATTTCTCCAGTCATTGCAGGCTTCTAAAAAGTCTCGCTCCACACCTTCGATCTGCGCTCCGCCTGACCGGTCATTTCTGTATTTTTTTCGTTTGTAAGCAGTTCCAAGCAAAATAAATGCCACTGCCACTTCAATACATGCGATCACAACCAGCCAGAAATGTTCGCCGATCACGGTCAGTACACCTGCGATTCCAGTTACCACAACTCATGTCCCCCTGACAATTCAAAACAATAATAATAACGCATCATTAATTTCCACCACCGGTTACTGCTTTCATAACACAATGTAACCATTTTATGATAAAAGCTTGCCAGCGCATGTTTTTCATACGCAGACAGTTCTTTTTCTCCAAATTTGACTTTCTCAATATTTCTTTCCGATAATCATGCACCTAGCAGGATTTTACCCCCCCCCGATAGACTTCGTCAGGTATATCTGACTGTATATCCTTCAGACACTCAATCAGTATCGGATTAAAATTACCACACTCTCCATTCAGGATCATCTCTATTGTCTTTTCATGGGAATAACCTTCCTTGTATACACGTTTGCTCACAAGCGCATCGTACACATCTGCCAGGGAAACCACCTGAGCAGCAATCGGAATCTCCTCTCCCTTCAGACCATCCGGATATCCTTTGCCGTCATAGCGTTCATGATGCCAGCGACAGATCGAATATGCCATTTTCACCAACGGTTCCTCCTGATACCATTCCAGATCTTCCAGAATGGACGCACCAATCAGCGTATGTGTCTTCATGATCTCAAATTCTTCCGCAGTCAGTTTGCCTCTTTTATTCAAAATTTTATCGTCGATACCGATTTTTCCAATATCATGCAGCGACGATGCCATCACAATGATATCCTGCTCTAACCAGGAAATATGATACTTATCGGTCACTTGCCGCAAACGCTCCAACAACATTTTTACCAGCACATTGATATGCTGTACATGTAGACCACTCTCTCCATTACGAAACTCTACGATATGGCTCAAAATTGCCACCATGATCTTGCGGCTCTGCTCCTTCGCCTTGATCTGTTCTGTCAGGATCGTGGTCAGACGGCGCTGTTTTGCATATAATTTAATGGTATTGTATACACGTCGGATAACTACATTGGCATCAAACGGTCGATTGATAAAGTCAGAAACGCCCATGTCATAGGCTTTTCTGATATATGCTGCAGAATTTTCACTGGAGATCATAATAACCGGTGTATCTTCGATCCATTTTTGGTGGTTCATCTGCTCTAACACCGCAAAGCCGTCCATTCCCGGCATGACAATATCCAGCAGCAACAGAGAAATATCTCTGCCATACTGTTTCATCATATCGATACACAGCTCCCCGCTTTCTGCTTCCAGAATTTCAAAATCGTCATGCAACATTTCATAGAGAATCGCACGGTTCATTTCCGAATCGTCCACAATCAGAATTTTCTGCTTTGTACCGTCACTGTAATGCTTCTTCCAGTCCGTGGGATGACGATCTCTATCCCACTCAGTCACAATGGAATTTTTCTGTTTCTTTGCAATGTACATCACCTTATCTGCCCGGGACATTGCTTTTTCCACGGTCTGTTTTCTTGCAATCACAGCACCGATACTGACGGACAGAAAGACACCTCTGCTGTCCGGAATCTGTATCATATGAATCTGATACTGAATTTCTTCCAATTTTTTCTCAAAATCTTCTTCTGAGACATTTGGCATGACCAGTAAAAATTCATCTCCGCCGTAACGAATCAGCGCATCCGTCTTACGAATCAGACCCATAATAGTGTAAGAAACCAGATGAAGTAAACGATCACCCAGATCATGTCCGTATGTGTCGTTGCTCACTTTAAAATCATCCAGATCCAACATGGCAATGCCGGCATTGACAATCTTATTTCGCACACAATCTTCAAAATACCGTCGATTGTAAGCACCCGAAAGCGCATCAATATACAGCTTGTCAAACAGAGAATCCTTGACATTTCCGGACAGGTCGATTCCTTCCCGTTCAATGATCAATTCTTCCTCCACCTGATGCGCCATCTCCATTACATATGGTTTGCCGTCAATTTCCACATACCGGGCAACGATCTCATACAGATCACTTCCGATATATTCCAGTTTGGTTTTCTGATTCTTTTCCACAAGCACCTTTGCTGCGATACATCCGTGTTCACTGCGCGCCTGTTCGGAACAGGATTTGCATTGACACATCTGCGTCAGTTTTTCTTCCTCTGACTCAATTGCCTCGTTGCTGCCAACTTCCTCTGCACTCAGCAGACGTACTTCTTCAAATATTTTTCTGAACAGGTCAATTTCTGCCTGTGCCTGCTCCCAAGTCATACTCATACCCTTTATCATAGCACTCCTTTAATCATTCCTGACTTTATTGATAAGATATAGCATTTTATCCAAATTCAAGAATGCTCCGGCATTCTTGTTGCGAGGTGCGCGTCATGCAATTGCATGACATACTTCAACTGCGCACCTCTGTAATCCTGCCGGAGGCTATATCAGATGGGGGATTGGCTCCCACCACTGATACTAACTTGTTTCTCACCACCTATAGAGGTGGAGTCATCTCCCATCTGATATACCATTGATCTCATCTTTTGCAGTATGTTTCCTTACGCGTCAAGTGCCTTGATCGCATCTACCGTAATCTGATACTGTTTTTCCACTTCTGCCAGTGCTTCCTCATAACCGACCAGTTCTCTTCCTCGTAAAATCTCTGTCAGTTTTGAACTCTCCTCAAACAGTTTTGTAAATCCAAGATTAGAGCAGACACCTTTCAATGTATGCGCTCCACGGAAAGCCAGTTCTGCATCTTTTGCCTCAATTCCGTCCAGAATCATCTGATAACTGGAATCATCCAGAAACTTTACGGCAAAACGCTTAATAAAACTCTCACTTCCAAGACGCTGCATTACCTCATCAAAATCTGCACCCATTTTGTCATAACACTCTTTGATACTCATTTTGTCCTCCTGTATCGAACCTTATAAATCCATATAAATCTTTATAAAATGCAAAAAGCCACGCATAGGGACGCGTGGTTTCACGATATGTTGTAATCAAATAATTCTCTTTTCAGTATTTTATCCTGCTGCCCTAATCTACCGTTCTGTCATTCCTTTTGCTGCCGTGTTATTTGACCTTATACTGCAACCTGCATTTTACCATATAGAACTATTATAGAGGATTGCACATGGAATCACAAGTAAAACGTAACAACTTTTTGGTTTTTTATGCAAATTTTTCCATGTTTAATTATTGTCCTTTGTATACATAAAATGCCTATTTTCTGCTTTTATTTTTTATCAATAGAATTTTCAGTATCATTTCCTATCAAGCAAAAAACTGCCGGGCGAAACATCTTCGTCCGGCAGTCCTATTGTAATAATTCAGGGAATATGACTAAAACAATATTTTTTCTAATTTATGTTCTGCTGATTAGCGAACGTCTTTGTCGATCGGCTCTACTTTTAATGCACACATAGCGATCAGACCAACTACTGCCATAATTGCCATGATGATGTAAGCAAGCTGACATGTCTTGTCAATGCTGTTGCAGGCAGATACTACAGTGATACCAACACCTGTCATAACAGAGTTCAGCGGCTGGATAACTGAAAATGCATTTTTGAAATCATAACGTCCCCAGATAGCTGCTGTACAGGATACCATTAAGTTGGAAGATCCACCTAACATTACAGCAAGGATCGGAAGGGAGATATAATGTAATACAGTTACATGTGTTAAGCAGCAAAGAACTGCTACAAGTGCCATAGCGTTGATCAGGATACCGGTTTTCTTTGTACCAATCTTAACGTCTAACCAACCTACTACAATAGATCCCGGGATAGCAAGCACACCTGCGATACCAAGCATCTGAAGTACGTTCGGAAGCTCATATCCCATAACCATAAATTTTGTTACGAAGTTTGACATGATACCCATGGACATGAATCCTGTGATACCAACTGCGATCCAGAGAACCCACATACGTCCTGTTTTCAGACATTTACCAGCTGTCCATTTGGATGTTTTCAGATACTCAAGAGCTGCCTGATGCTCAGCTTTTGCTTTCTCACCATCGAATGCAGGGTTGTTATCCGGGTATCCACCTTTTTCTTCCGGGAAATCACGAACGAAAAGGATTACTACGATACCAACGATAATTGCAATAACTGCGATTGCTACATAGTACATGGAATATCCAGCACTTTCAGCAAACTTACCTGCTACTGCAGATGTTGTAGCTGCAGATAACGGATAACCAGCTGTACACAGACCCATGGCTACACCACGTTTTGTCGGGAACCAGTGTCCGATGATCTCACCTGCAAGCAGCATAGCAGATGCAAGGGAGAATGTGTAGATTACTACATAACATACAACAACACCTACTGTGTTGTGCATCTGACCGATTGCTACTGTAAATACAGCAGTGATGATCATACTTAATCCCCAGTAAAGACGGATTGAATGCTTATTGATCAGACGACCAAGAATAATACTTCCAACGATACCAAACGGTACTGCAATAGTTGACATTGCATAAATAGCACCCTGATTGAGTTTCAAAACATTAACGAAAATGTCACGTGTTACGTTCAGGGAATCTGATGTCAGTGCGGAATACACATAACATGAGAAGAACGCCAGAATAACTACGATGTAGCCTTTTACACCGAGGTTCCAGCTACTGGTCTTTTTGTTGTTCATTTCAACTTCCTCCTATAATACCATTAAACCATATGTTACCTTCAAAACCTTACTCCCTACAGACATTTGTCCGTCACGTCCATGGGGTAGTTTCGAATGCGATACCCGTATTTTAGCTTAAGAATTTCTTAAAGTCAATCTATTTTCACCAAACCAGAGCAGTCCGTCCTTCTCTTTTATGTGTAATTTGCACAAAGAATTTTCACTTATCCGTTTTGTGCATTAGTGTTATGCGTTATACAAATTTAACTCTGCAATTTTTTCCTGCATTTTCCAGATTTCAACATTTTTTTCTAAAATCGCCGTTTTTGTTAATCCATTTTTGTTATTAAAAAATTGCCGTTCTCTTCATTATAATGTTTTTATTTCCGTACTATTTTTGAGATTTTTGTCTCAAATCCCTTAAAATCGTGTATCTTATAAGATTTTTATAAAATTTTTGTTAATTTTTTCTCAAGCATTTCCATAAAAATTGCGATCGCCGGATTGTAATTATTCTTACACCATGCCATAGTGATGTTATGATTTTTCGCCTCCGGCACATCAATATCGCGGATCACTACATGAGGATTCTGCTTTTCGATACTGCGGTTTGTAGTAATCGCAACACCATTTCCAGTCTGAACCCACAGCATGACGTCCTCCATCTTCTCCACCGGAAAGATATTCGGGTGCAGTCCACATCGCACGCATAGATTGGTGATATACCGATAGCCTTCCTCACTTGCTTTCGGTCCTAACTGGATAAAGCGCTCCTCCTTCAGATCCGCCAGCGAAATCGTCTCCTGCGCCGCCAGCGGATGGTTTCGGTTCAGCATGATGCAGGAATCAAACTTCTGAATATTTACGGTCATAAGATCCGGTTTATCATACAGGGAAAAACCATAGGTCAAAATGAGATCCAGATCCCGGGCATACAACCGCTCCGGCAGTTCCTTCAGAGAAAATCGCTCCAAACTCATTTCGATATTTTCATATGCCTCCCGAAATTCCCGGATCACATCGTCAAACAAACCGGAAATATCATAGATATCCAGAAATCCGATATGCAGATTTCCCTCATATCCGGAATTGGCATGTCTGGCTTCCTCCACCGCCTCCTCATAGTCTGTCAGCAAATGTAGCAGGCGGTTATACAGCACACTTCCACCCGGTGTCAATTTCAACCGCTTTTTATCCCGCACAAAAAGTTTCGTTCCAAGTTCCTGTTCCATGGCACTGATCTGGCGGCTCAATGCCGGCTGCGTGATAAACAGACATTTTGCTGCTTCTGTAAAACTCAGGCACTCTGCCACTGTGACAAAATATTTGATCTGATTAAATGTCATATCCGTTTCCTGTCCTTCCCGTTATTTTTTATCTATTTACAAACCTATCTATTCTCAAATATAGGTCATTGTCCATGCAAATAGTATCATTTCCATAACCTATTTGCAACAAATCCATTACCAAAAGACATATTTCTATAATACTTTTGCATGTATTGAGAAAGATACATCACTAGTCAGACCAGTTGCTTCCTGTTACACTGAATTTAACCAAGAAATCCATTTATAAAATAGCAACTTACTTTTTGGATTTCAGCTACAAATTCAGGTTACTTATTGAGATTATTAAAAATTTAGGAGGTTTTACAATGAAGATTTTAGGTATCGTGGCTGGACGCCACAACGGAAACAGCGAAATTTTAGTAAAAGAAGCGCTGCTTGCCTGTCAGGAGGCTGGTGCTGAGTGCAAACTGATCAATTTATTTGATTACAACATCGAGCATTGTACCGGATGTGAAGCATGTACCATGCAGATGGGTGATGTAGCAATGGGAAAACTTGATAAATACAATGGCTGTATCTTAAAAAGCAAAGATGATATGGACAAGATCGTTCAGGAAATGTACACCTGCAACGGAATCATTGTTGGTGTTCCGACCTATGATCTGACACCAAGTTCTCTGTATCTGAAATTTGCACAGAGATTTCTGGCATACGAGCTTTCTTTCCTGCTTGAGATCGGTGCAGTCAAAGAAGATCCACATATGGTAGGCGGACTGATCGCTGTCGGCGGTTCCTGCCATGACTGGCAGACACTTGCCCTGGAAGGCATGGGCGCGACCATGTTCACACAGTCTGTACAGGTTGTTGACCAGATGCTGTCCACAAGAAATGGTCGTCCGGGTAACGTATTACTGCGCGACGAGCAGATTGAGCGTGCTCACAAGATGGGCGAAAACATTATTAAAGCAATCAACACTCCGGTAGAAGAGCGCGGATGGCTTGGTGATCCGGATCAGGGAATGTGCCCGAGATGTCATTCCGCACTGATCTACAAAGGCGACAAACATTGGGATGGTATTGAGTTCCCATTCGAGTGTGCAGTTTGTGGTGCAGGTGGAGATCTGGTAAAAGACGAGAATGGCGAGTACAAATTTGTACTTGCTGAGAATGGTCTGATCCGTGATCGAAATGTAAACTCTGCCCGTGCAGAGCACTTAAATGAGATCATTAAGACGAGAATTGATTTCTTTGAGCATATGGATGTGGTTCAGCAGAAATATGGAAAATATAAAGAACTGAAATTCCCGGCTATTTAGGGTGGCACAACGCAAGGGTAAGCAGTGTGGTTTTAAAACACAACGTAAAAGAAAGGGACTCTGGCTATTTTTCTCGGCCAGCGATTGTTAGCGGACGAGACAAAATTGCAGAGTCCCTTTTCATAACCCACATTTTAAACCACACAATTACCCGAAATATGATTTTAGCGTCCACCACGCTTGTTCCACTTGCGGTTATTTTTTATAGTCTTAAACCGGCGGTCGCGTCCTTCTTTTCTACGATGGATACGACGGATATTATTATACAGTAACCAGATGATGAGCACGACAATAATTGCTCCCACAACACCTCCGCCGATCAACAGCAGTTTCTTTTTGCTGATCTGTGTATTGGATTTTGTTGCAGAAGTATTTTTATTCTGCGCATCGTTCCCGGTTTCTGCACTTTTTTCTGACAGCTCTGTCTGGTTATCGTTTTTACTTACCGTACCAGATTTTTCCCCAAACGGATAAGCAGTGATCTTCGCTCCAGTCGTGACCACATTGGCAGTTCCAACCTGTCTTCCACCATAAGAGTAAACCAGCGTTCCAAGAATGCTGTCACTTGTCTGATCATAATTAACCTCTGTCTGTGTATCTGCAAAATTTGCATTCGCCGGAAGTATGATCTGTGCCGTACTGTCTACTTTTGCAAAGGCATTCCATTCTGTAAACAAAGAATTTCCTGTACTTTGCGTATTTTCGTAACGGTTTTCATTCTGTGATACGTTAAAAAGTTTAAAGTTGTCAAAACAATAATCAAATAATGTTCTGGTATCGCTGTACTGACCGCCTGCGCTGCATCCCATAACCACGCAGATCAGTGTCATGCCATCTTTTTCTGCAAAAGTTACCAGTGTATTTCCGGCATCAGAAGTCCATCCGGTTTTACCACCTACACAGTATTCATACAGATTTTGACGACCTTTGTATGCGCTGATCATCTGATGATGATTGTTCAGCGGAGTTGGATCCGCATGTTTGTTTGTCGGCGGGATTTCATAACGCACGGTTCCCACGATTTTACGGAACATACTGTTTTTGATCGCTTCTCTGGAAATCAGTGCCATATCGCGGGCGCTGACCACATGATTCGGATCCGGCAGACCGTTACAGTTGTTAAAATGCGTATTGGTGCAGCCAAGTTCTGCTGCTTTTGCATTCATCATATCGATAAATTTCTGATAGTCACCACCACCCACATGCTCTGCCACAGCGTAGGAACATTCATTTGCCGATTCCAGCATGATCGCGTACAGACACTGTTCCAGCGTCATTTCCTCATCCAGATCTCTGGCAATATGGGAAGTGCCACCTTCATTTTCGTATACCGCTGTTGCCGAAAAATGTACAACCTCATCCAGACTGCAATTTTCCAGTGCCAGTAAAGTCGTCATGATTTTCGTAATACTTGCCGGATAACGCGGTGTATCCGCATCTTTTTCAAATAAAACGGTGCCAGTGGACGCATCCATTACTACTGCACTTGATGCCTGCACTTCCGGTCCCGTCGGCCACTGTGCTGCCTGCGCCTGCGTGTTCTGTGCGCTGACATCTTCCCCCTCTGCAAAAGCCGGCGTTGTGCCAAATATGCCAACCGCCATTGCCACACACAGGAAAATGCCTGTCATTCTCTTTAATATTTTTTTCATTTTTTCCTCCAAATATGCCAAACTTCATCGCAGCTTTCGCTGACCGGAATTACACACCAGGTCTCATTTCAAGAATGCCTTGAACGTCGTTTGCATACCTTCGTACCTTTACTCTATTTTTCCCATAAATGTGTTGATTATATTCTTCCCCAAAAAACTCTGCACATCTTTATAGAGTATTTATCTCAATCAGCAACGGAATTCTTATTGAAAACGGTCTGTCCCTTCATCATTTATAGATATGAGAGGATTCTCTATTAAGTTCAAGTCGAACGCACGTGAGACTTGGTGCGTGATTCTGGTCAGCGCAAGCTGACATCTTCTTTT
>NZ_JRFU01000050.1 GCF_003122485.1 Eubacterium ramulus | reverse complement strand
CGCTGACCAGAATCACGCACCAAGTCTCACGTGCGTTCGACTTGAATGCGATTGACGTATCTTTTATCAGAAGAATGTGTTAAGATAGTTACATAATTACTGGCAAAAGAAAAAGATAAGTTGCAGAATTAATGTAACGTGTATGAGGGGCAATGATGAAGCAACAGGATATTATGACCAGAGAACGGGCAGAGGCAGAGTTAGCCTGCCTCAGAGAGGTTTTCTCTGAAGTTCGTCTTCTGGATAAACAATATATGGAACAACTACAGAGACAGCAGGTGGAACGTCAGAAATTACCATGCCAGTGGCATGATTTTTTGCAAAAAGAACATCAGTGTGACCGATGCAGTTCTCTGGAAGCGTTTCTGTCGAAAAAACAGAATACAAAGCTGGAGATTCTGGAAACGGATGTCTATTTTGTGATTTCCAGATATGTAGAGATTGACGGTGAGCCGTATGTGATCGAGATGTTTAAGCGTCTGCATGACAACAGTGTGATGGATACGCTGGAGCGGAAGCGTCTGGTCAATAAGCTGATCGGCTATAAGGAAAAAGTGTATCGGGATGTGCTGACGGAAGCATACAACCGCCGTTATTATGAGGAAGAATTAAAACAGAAAAATTTTGCAGCGGGAGTTGCAATGCTGGATCTGGATGATTTTAAACTTTACAATGATACCTACGGGCATGAAGTCGGAGATCTGATTTTGAAAACGACAGCAGATGTCATTCGCAAGAATATCCGACGGAGCGATACGCTGATCCGATATGGCGGTGATGAGTTTCTGCTGATCTTGCCGGATATGAAGGAAACGGAATTTTTAAAGAAGTTAAAGAAGATCAAGACGGATCTGGTGCAGACTTCCATTCCGGGATATTCCAGAATTCAGCAGTCCGTGAGCATCGGCGGAGTCCTGACCGGGGAAGAAAGCATTGAGAGTGCGGTAAAACGTGCGGATCAGCTGATGTATCAGGCAAAGAACCAGAAAAATATGATTGTGACGGAAAACATCACCTATGATGAGAATGGCGAGGAGAATACCACCCGAGAGGATATCAAGCAGATGATCCTGATCGTGGATGATTCGGAGATGAACCGTGCAATCCTTTCCCATATGCTGGAGAAGGATTACCGTATTCTGGAGGCATCAAACGGTGTGGAATGTCTGGAAATGATGCAGCAGTATGGAACCGGTATTTCATTGGTATTACTGGATATCGTGATGCCGAAGACGGATGGATTTGAAGTGCTGGCGCATATGAACCGTGAGCACTGGATTGAGGAGCTTCCGGTGGTTATGATCTCCAGTGAGGATTCGGAAAGCTATATCCGTCATGCCTACGAACTTGGAGTATCGGATTATATCAGCAGACCATTTGATGCGAAGGTGGTTTATCAGCGTGTGTTTAATACGATTAAGCTGTATACAAAGCAGCGTCGTCTGAGCACCCTTGTAACGGATCAGATGTATGAAAAAGAGAAGAATAATCAGATGCTGGTCAGCGTGTTAAGCCAGATCGTAGAATTTCGAAATGGTGAGAGCGGTCTGCATGTACTGCATATCAACCGTCTGACAGGAATTCTGATCGATTTTCTGCTTCAGAAAACCGATCGTTATCCATCGGCGCGTCAGCAGCAGAACCTGATCATAACAGCGTCTGCACTGCATGATATCGGCAAGATCGGAATTGACGAAAAGATTCTGAACAAACCGGGCAAGCTGACAAAAGAAGAATTTGAGGTTATGAAGACACATACGATCATCGGAGCGTCCATGCTGGATAGTCTGGAATTTTATCAGAATGAGATGATGATTAAGATTGCCTATCAGATCTGCCGCTGGCATCATGAACGTTATGACGGCAGGGGCTATCCGGATGGACTCAAAGGAGACGAGATTCCGATCGCTGCACAGATCGTTGCGTTGGCAGATGTTTATGACGCGCTGGTAAGCGAACGTGTATACAAGAAAGCGTTCCCACATGAGGTGGCAATGCAGATGATCCTGAATGGCGAGTGCGGTGTGTTTAATCCGATTTTGATGGAGTGTCTGAAAGATGCCGGGGATAAAATTCATGCGTTGTATGTGGAAGAAGCAGAACAGCGCTAGAAATATGGTTACGGTTCAAGCACCACTATGCAGGTGATGAGTGAGCTGTAGTGAAATATATGATGAATTTGTGGTATAAATATGTGCTACTACTTGATTTTTATCAGTAAAAAATACTATAATACTAGGATAACATAGGATTATGGCAAATGTGTAGGAGTATCGTGAGTCTGAGAAGAATATGTCAGCTTACGTTGACCAGAATCATATACCAGGTCTTACATGCGTTTGACTTGAAGTTGTTATGATCCGAAGGATTTTTAAATAGTATGATAAAAGGAGACGTAGCCTTTGAATAAAAAAGCAATAATCGCAATGAGCGGCGGCGTTGATTCCAGCGTAGCCGCTTTTTTGATGAAAGAAAAAGGATATGAGTGTATCGGCGCTACCATGAAGCTGTTTCAGAATGAGGATGTGGTTGTATGCAGAGAGCATACCTGCTGCTCCTTAGACGATGTGGAAGATGCCAGAAGTGTAGCCCGCGCACTTGAGATGCCATATTATGTGTTTAATTTTTCCGACCGATTCAAAGAAGAAGTGATGGAAAAATTCGTATGTTCTTATGAAAATGGATGTACACCGAATCCATGTATTGACTGCAACCGTTATCTGAAATTTGAAAAATTGTTCCAGCGTGCAAAAGAGTTGTCATATGATTATGTGGTGACCGGTCATTATGCACAGATTGAATATAATGAAGAAACCGGACGTTATTTGTTGAAAAAATCCGTAGATCTGAGCAAAGATCAGAGTTATGTTCTGTATTCTCTGACGCAGGATCAGTTGGCACATGTGCAGTTCCCGTTGGGTGGCATGCACAAGACAGAAGCCAGAGAAATCGCAGAGGCACAGGGATTTATCAATGCCAGAAAGCATGACAGTCAGGACATCTGTTTTGTCGTAAACGGAAAATATTCGGATTTTATCGAACAGTATCGGGAGAAAACATATCCGGAGGGAGATTTTGTAGATCTGGAAGGCAATGTGTTAGGACGCCACAAAGGAATCATCCGTTATACCATTGGACAGCGAAAGGGACTTGGTCTGTCTTTAAAAGAGTCCATGTACGTTGTTGCAGTTGATCCAGAGAAAAATCGGGTCATCTTGGGAAGAAATGATGATCTGTTCTCCAGAGAACTGGTGGCAAATGACGTGAATCTGATTTCTGTGGATCATATCGAAGGGGAAATGCGCGTGAAAGCAAAGGTTCGTTATCGACATGAGGAGCAGTGGGCGACGGTAACGCAGCCGGAACCGGACAAGATCCGCGTCGTATTTGATGAGCCGCAGCGTGCGATTACCTGTGGTCAGGCAGTTGTTTTATATGACGAAGATGTGGTTGTCGGTGGAGCAACAATTATTGAGACGGAGATTGCAAAACGCTATAGCTAGAAGACGTTGACAGGTAGTTGGAAAATATTGATAAGTGAACATTTTGATATTTGGGTACTGGATGTTGAAGAAGAAAATCCGGTAAAAATCTGACTATTAAAGTAAGAAAATGTATGAAGTAAAAAGGGTTATAAAAGGGGAAGTAAGGCAATGAATGCAGCACAGAAATTAATCAGGGAACATAATTTAACCAGAGAAGAATTTGTGGAACTGATCAAAATGGTAGATGATCCGCAGGTGGATGCGCTGTTGGCAGCAGAAGCTGTCCGCATCCGAAAAGAGGTCTATGGCACTGATGTGTATACAAGAGGTCTGATCGAGTTTACGAATTACTGTAAAAATGACTGTTATTACTGTGGAATCCGCAGAAGCAATCAGAATGCAAAACGGTATCGTTTGACAGAAGATGAGATTTTAGCCTGTTGTGAGAATGGATACGAGTTAGGATTTCGTACTTTTGTTCTGCAGGGTGGCGAGGATCCGTATTATAACGATGACCGTATGGTGGATATCGTGCAGAAAATCCATGCAGGTTATCCGGATTGTGCGATTACATTGTCTATCGGTGAAAAATCTTATGAAAGTTATAAACGTTTCCGGGAAGCGGGCGCAGATCGTTATCTGCTTCGGCATGAGACAGCAAACGATGCACATTACCGAAAACTGCATCCGGAGGAGATGAGTCTGGCAGTGCGCAAGCAGTGTCTGTATGACTTAAAAGAACTTGGCTATCAGGTTGGCGCAGGATTTATGGTAGGTTCGCCGGAACAGACCGAAGAGACGCTTGCGGATGATCTGGTATTTTTAAAAGAACTGGAACCGCAGATGGTCGGTATCGGTCCGTTTATTCCGCATCATGATACTATGTTTGCAGAGGAGCCGTCCGGAAGTGTTCCGCTGACGTTATTTTTACTGTCAGTGATTCGTATCATGCTGCCGCATGTACTGCTTCCGGCAACTACGGCACTTGGAACAGCAGATCCACTCGGAAGAGAGAAAGGATTGCAGCATGGCGCAAATGTCGTAATGCCAAACCTGTCACCGGTGAAAAACCGCAAGCAGTATGATCTGTATGATAATAAGATCTGTACCGGTGAAGAAGCGGCAGAATGTCGTGGATGTTTGGGCCGCAGAGTGGAAAGTGTCGGATATGAACTGGTCAGAGACCGTGGGGATTTCCGGTAACAGATTTATAAAAATGATTGTCTGGAATGGATATAGGAATAATGAAAACGTGAAAATGAGTTCCGAGAAAAAGGTGATATAAAAATCAGAAAGCTATTTCTAATCCGAGAATATAGAGAATAAATTGATTGAGAAAGAAAAAGGTGAACGGTATGTCAGATATGAGTAGAAATATGGAAGGAAGAGAAGCGAAAGAAATTCTGGATTCCATCCTTGCCGATTATGAGCTGGATCGTACCATTGATAAAATGGAAGATTTTTATGATCAGCCAAATAAAGAAGTTATTATTGATATTATTGAAAAATTAATGAAAATTATTTATCCGGGTTATTACAGAGACCGTGCATACAAAAGCTATCATGCAAACCATCATTTATCAACTTTGATCGAGGATGTGTTGTATCGTCTCAGCCGGCAGATTGCAAAAGTTTCCAAGTTCTGTCCAAAGCTGGATGGAAAATGCCGGGAGCAGATTGAAAAAGAAAGTTACGAGATTACCGTAGATTTCCTGCGTCAGATTCCGAAGATCCGTGAATATCTGGAAGGGGATCTGCAGGCAGCCTTAGAGGGAGATCCGGCAGCAAACAGCTACGGTGAGATCATTTTGGCTTATCCGGGATTATTTGCCATTACCATCAACCGTCTGGCACATGAGCTGTTTATCCGTTCTGTGCCGTTGATTCCGCGTATTATGACAGAGTATGCACACAGTATAACCGGAATTGATATTCATCCGGGTGCAACGATCGGAAAACATTTCTTTATCGATCATGGTACCGGTATTGTAGTTGGTGAGACAACGATTATTGGTGACAATGTAAAAATTTATCAGGGTGTTACCCTTGGCGCGCTGTCTACCAGAGGTGGTCAGAAGCTGAAAAATGCAAAACGTCATCCTACCATTGAGGATAATGTGACGATTTATTCCGGGGCTTCCATTCTTGGCGGTGAGACGGTTATTGGAAGAGATTCTGTCATTGGTGGTAATGCGTTTATTACGAAATCTATTCCGGCAGGAACGACTGTCAGCATTAAAGGACAGGAATTGCAGTTCAAGCAGGGTGGAAAGACGACCATGGAGATCAGTAATTTAGATCAGGATGAGAACTGGTTTTATATTATATAAAACGTTTTCGGGTAATTGTGTGGTTTTAGATAGGTTATGAAAAGGGACTCTGGCTATTTTTTCACGCCCGCTAACAATTGCTGGTCGAGAAAAAATAGCCAGAGTCCCTTTATGTCAGGCTGTGTAAAAACCACACTGCTTACCCTTACGCTGTGACGCGTATGTGCAGGAAATGCTGAAATAAGGAACACTGTGTTGCATACGCAAATGAAAGATAGTCTGCGATATCGCTGAGCAGAATGTTATTATATTCATAACGTAAATAAAAAATCAGAAAGAATGTCAGGAGGTACTGAACAATGAGTTTGATTGATACGAAATTTCGTGTAGATGAGAGTAAATGTGTGGGTTGTGGTTTATGTCAGCTTGCCTGTCCGTCTATGCTGATTGAAATGAATGAACATAGAAAACCAAGCCTGAAACCGGTAAAAAGCATGGACTGGTACGGATGCTGGGGATGTCAGCATTGTCTGACCGTCTGTCCGAACGGCGCAATCAGTGTACTTGGTAAAAAGCCGGAAGACAGCCTTCCGTTACCGAGTGATGCGATTGCCACAGATCTGGAGCGTCTGGTCTGCAGCCGCCGTTCTTGCCGTCATTACAAAGACGAAAATGTCGATCCGAAACTTTTAAATGAACTGCTTGCGGCAGTGGAGGCAACTCCGACTGGCGGAAACAAGCAGAAAATGGAGTTTACCGTTATTGATGACCGTGCAGAATTGGACAAACTGCGTAAGATGATCTGTGAAGGAGTGGAAGATCTGAAAAAACAGGGGATTTATCCGTATTCCTGGGATGCAGAGTCTTATGGAATTATGGAAGATCGTGGACCGCAGGCTATGAACGGAGATATTTATTTCTGCTCTGCATCACATGTCATTATTCCACATATGCCAAAGAAATTTGGCTCCGCAGCAGTAGAAGTGGGAATTACTCTGGCTTACTTTGAACTGTTATGCGAATCAAAAGGACTTGGCTGCGTGTACCTTGGTTTTCCAATGAATGTTATGAAACTGCTGCCGGATGTATGGGCAAAACTTGGCATTCCGGAAGATCACTTCGTGGCAACGGCCATGGGATTCGGTTATCCGAAGTTTGACTATGCCCGCGGTGCACAGAAGAGTGGAAAGCAGGCAATTCACCGCTTGAAATTCTAGCAAAACGCAATAAGAAAAGAACGATACAGAGGAACAATATCAAAAAGCAAATGATATTGTTCCTCTTTTTATTGACATTATTCCTGAAAGTGAGCATGCTATAAATATATATATAAGCAGGATAAACAGAAATGAGATCAAAATATATTATTATGGGTACCAGAAAGGGTTAAATCAGGAGGGGAAACATTTGCATTTTTATATTACAGGAGATACACACAAAAAATTTGACCGGGTGGAAGAATTCTGCCTGGAGTATCACACTACGACAGACGATGTTATGATTATCCTTGGAGACTCTGGTATTAATTACTGGCTGAGTCCGAAAGATGAAAAACTAAAAGAACGTGTTGCCAGAATACCGATTACCTGTTTCTGTATACACGGCAATCATGAAGGCCGGCCATGGGAATCTCCGGCGGATTACAAACTGGTGCCATGGCATGGCGGTCTTGTATACAAAGAAGAAAAATATCCGAATATTTTGTTTGCAAAAGACGGGGAGATTTATGATTTTAACGGAAAATCTGTGATGCCGATCGGTGGCGCCGGTACGGTAAACAAGGATTATCGCATCAGTCATGGACTTCAGTGGTTTGCATCGGAACAGCCGGACGATACGATTAAGCAGTTTGTGGAGCAACAGCTGGAAAAAGCTGGGTGGAAGATGGACATCATTTTGTCACATACTGTTCCAATTAAGGCTGAGCCAACCTGGGCGTTCAAGCCGCGAAAGGAACCGATTACTGTGGATAAAGGGACAGAAGAGTGGCTACAGACGGTTTATGATCGTTTGGATTTTTCAGAGTGGTATGCAGGACATTATCATGTGGAGACAGAATCCATGGGGATTCGAATTATGTTTGAGGATTTTGATGAGATATAGTTGGATAATTAATGAGGAGAATAAAAAGTAAACCAATGGGTTAATGATTAGAAGAGAAAACTGGAGTATACTTGTCTTATAAACAGAATTTGTGGAAAATCGTTGCATATTTTAGAGAAATTTATAAATAACAGGCCGGAGTGTAATGATATGGGAAGAGATACAAATGTAGAAATTTTTAGAGATACTGTGGATTTAGTAAAAACAAATCCAGCTTTAAGAGCGGAAGTAGCAGCTTCAACGAAGAAACAGGAAATAATTTTAGAAACAGATAAAGTAGAGGTTCCATCACTAAGCAAATATACAGAAAATGTCAGAGTAATTGTTTCGAAAAAAAGAAGCTTTGAAGCAGCAGGGGCATATCGGGGAAAAAAAGTTGCTGTTCTTAATTTTGCATCTGCTACGAATCCGGGTGGAGGTGTAACCAGAGGCGCATCTGCGCAGGAGGAATGCTTGTGTAGATGTTCGGGATTATATTCTAGTCTGAATGTACCGGAAACATGGGATCTCTTTTATACCCCACATAGAAAATCAAAAAATCCAATTCACAATGATGATATTATTTATACTCCTTCGGTTACAGTATTTAAAACGGATACTGTTAATCCAGCATTGATGCAGGAAAAGGACTGGTACAAAGTTGACATTATCACTTGTGCTGCACCGAACTTGAGAGAAAAACCAGGCAGCTTGCAAAATGTATGATTCGTTATATATGGAGACACGGGGGGAGGGAAAGGGTATTGCATTTTTACATAACAGGGGATACACACGGAAATTTTGACAGAATCGAAGAAGCGAGAAAAGAGGTTAGAGAAAAATGAAATATTATATCAGCGATCTGCATTTGTTTCATGAAAATGCGATCCATTTTGACCAGCGTCCCTTTGAGTCGGTGCAGCAGATGCATGATACGATTTTGAAAAACTGGAATGACCGGGTGATGAATGGCGATTATGTGTATATTTTGGGTGATGTGAGCATGCGGGGCAAAAACGAAGACCTGATTGCATTTGTTGCACGCCTGAAGGGCAGAAAGGTGCTGATCAGGGGAAATCATGATGATGTATCGGATTATCGTTATCAACAGCTGTTTGCAGAAATTTGTGATTATAAAGAGATTCATGATTCTGTTGGAAAAGAAAAGTTTGGCTTGGTGTTATCTCATTATCCGATTTTTTCATGGAAAAATATGGGGCGTGGAAAAATTTTATTATATGGACATACACATGTGAGTGCAGAAGATCAATTTTATCAGCAGTGTTTAAAACAGATGAAAGAAAATGACTGCCGTCATGTATATGATAAAGATTTGAGAGCATTCAACGTGGGATGTATGCTGTCTTATATGGATTATACACCACGAACCCTGGAGGAAATCATGACAGGCGCAGAAAAGTAGAGTTGGTAGGTACTTTTTTATGAGGAGAAATATATTATGTCAAACAAAACAATAAAACCTAAACAGGAAAAAATGATAGAACAGGTTATAGCGACTATGGCTGTAGAAAACATGATGTTATCACGCGATTGCTACAAAAATTTATGGGCTATGGCATCTGGTGAAAAGACTCGTGAACAGATTACTCATGAGATTACCGAGAAATACAAAAAGAAGGTGTTAGAAACGGGATGAGGCTTGGTGTTATCCCATTATCCGATTTTTCTGGAATATGAGACTGAGCAGAGTAGTAGCAATTCTGCTCAGTCTTTTGAAAAATTATTTAGTCGAGGTGCATGGCAGGGTGTTATGACTGGATTTAATTTTTCCTGCGCAGCATCTGTAATACCCGGTCGATTCGTTGCTGTTCGGCGGGATTTAATCCTTGTCGTAAATGTTGGATAATAAAATCGGTTTCGTCTGTGGTAAACGAGAGATTCTGATTTTTGGCTTTTGTGACAAAATTCATAAGAAATGCCATCATATCTCTGGAAGAATTTGGTTTTTCCTGATTCATGAAATTCATGAGAAATGCCAGTTTTTCCGGTGATATGTTCTGAAATGCCGGATTTTGTGAAAAAAAGTTCTGATCCATGAAAAATGCTCCTTTTACAAATTTAAAATTCCAGTCACGGAGGTAATGTCGAGAATATTTAAAATCATATCTATCTGATCCCGTTCCTGGGGTGTACAGTATTCCCGTAGTACGTTTAAAATCTGATGGGTACGCTCTGTGGAAGATTCATTGGAACAGATTCGCAATTCCTGTGCCTGCATTTCCGGGGCTGCATCAAAAAGCTGCATGGTACGCTGCAATTCAATCATTCTGACCATCATGGAGATCATACGCTGCTGTGGACCATAGAGGTAGGGCACAATGGCTTTTAACATCTGAATCGGTCTGTTTTGAATTAATGTATCCAGCACAGGTGGTGTATGTTCGTTTTCATGTTCATTCATATGAAATATCACGTCCATATCTGATGTTTTTTATAATGTATGAAAAAAATATGCAATTATGAGTAAGAATTTGCGTTCCATAAAAGGATGTTGAATAAAAAAGACATTGTGATTGTGGGGAATATGATGAAGCATTTGAAAATATAGCGCAAAAGGAAAAAAAGGGAGTTGGATTTGATATAAGGCAGGCAAAAATGCTTTTATTTCATATAATAATAGGGAATCCATGATGAAATATGGAGGACGTAGCATATGGGAAAATTAGTTTATGACGGTAAAAGCGTTTATGAAATAGATGAAGACTGCCTGCGGAAAAAGGAAGAACGGGAACGGCAAAAAGAAATGGAGTGGCAGAGAAAAAATCTGAAACAACCACCCGGAACAAGAAGGCAGATAAATAAAACAAATGAAAAATAAAAACTAACAGTATTAGCTAAAAATGATTTCATATATAAGAAGAGACAGAAAAAACCGGAGGCATCACAGCCCCCGGTTTTTTGTCGTACAAATGATGTGTAGTCAGATTTGATTTTGACTTAGAAGCAGCCACAGCCGTTTCCGTTGTTGTTTCCGCCGCATCCGCCACAGCAGCACAGAAGCAGGATGATCCAGATTGCTTCACTGCAGCTGTTTCCACCTAAGAAGGAACCATTGCCATTTCCGCATCCACCGCAGCAGCACAGAAGTAAGATAATCCAGATAATGTTGTTGCATCCGCATCCGTTGTCGTTAGAGCATCCACAGTTTGTAGCAGCTAAATCACTCATGTTGATAGCCTCCAGATTTTTATTTACAATTCATAGTATGTATGCGGCTTGTCAGTGTTTCTTTAAAAAGAAATAAATTTTCGAAAAATTGTTCATTCATGCAGATATAGCATACCCGTTTTTATAAACTCTGATAGGAACAAAATAAGGAAACAGAATATATTAAGAAAAAATTTTATACTTTAACTTGACAAAGTGATGACAAGAATGTATTATTGTATGCAATGAGAGCGATTGCATACAATCTAATATATTGTATACGAGTATATAAGGTGAGGAGCGAATAACATGCGTAAAGTAGTAATGAATAAGCATAACAATCTGTTGCAGCTGGAAGAACATTTTTATCAGCTGGTTGATGTAGATGAACCAAATACATTTAGAAATCTGTTTCCGTATGAAGAGATTCCGAAAATTGCGTTCAACGACCGAATCGTACCGCATAACATGCCGGACGATATCTGGATCACAGATACCACATTTCGTGACGGACAGCAGTCAAGAGCTCCGTACACTACCGATCAGATTGTAACGATCTATGATTATCTGCACAAATTGGGCGGCCCGAAAGGAATTATCCGTCAGAGTGAGTTTTTCCTGTACAGCAAAAAAGACCGTGATGCAGTTTACAAATGTATGGAACGTGGATATAAGTTCCCGGAGGTTACAAGCTGGATCCGTGCAAGTAAACAGGATTTCGAATTAGTAAAAGACATCGGACTGCGTGAGACCGGTATTCTGGTAAGCTGTTCCGATTATCATATTTTTTATAAAATGAAAATGACCAGACGTGAGGCCATGAACCACTATTTGAGTGTCATCCGTGAGTGCCTGGAGACAGGTATCAGCCCACGCTGCCACTTAGAGGATATTACAAGATCCGATATTTACGGCTTCGTTATTCCGTTCTGTGTGGAACTGATGAAACTGATGGATGAATACAAGATTCCGATCAAAGTTCGTGCCTGCGATACCATGGGATATGGTGTAAACTTCCCGGGTGCCGTTATTCCGCGAAGTGTACCGGGTATCATTTATGGTCTGACAACTCATGCGGGCGTACCGTCTGAATTGATCGAGTGGCATGGTCACAACGATTTTTACAAGGCAGTTACCAACTCTACCACAGCATGGCTGTATGGAGCCTGTGGTGTCAACTGTTCTCTGTTTGGTATCGGAGAGCGTACCGGTAATACACCACTGGAGGCTATGGTATTTGAGTATGCGCAGTTAAAAGGAACACTGGACGGCATGGATACCACAGTCATTACAGATCTGGTTGATTATTTTGAAAAAGATCTGGATTACACACTTCCAAGCAGAACACCGTTTGCCGGCAAGAACTTCAACGTAACAAGAGCCGGAATCCATGCAGATGGACTGTTGAAAAACGAAGAGATTTACAATATTTTTGATACAGAAAAATTCTTAAAGAGACCGGCACTGGTATCTATTTCCAATACATCCGGTCTGGCTGGAATCGCACACTGGATCAACAGCTACTACAGACTGCCGCAGGAGCGTCATCTGGACAAAAACTCAGAGCTGGTTCACAAACTGAAAGACTGGGTTGATGAACAGTATGATGAAGGACGTGTAACTGTTCTGACAGACAACGAGCTGGTTGTTAAGATTACAGAGTGCTGCAAGGAGCTGGGAATTATTTTATAACAAGGGGGCAAAAAAGGATGGGAGATAACCATTCGCTCAGTGATAAAGTATTTCATAAACTGCAGGAAGATATTTTATCCGGAAAATATGCGGTGGATGAGGAACTGAAAGAAAAGACCATCGGCGATGAGCTGGGGGTCAGCCGGACACCGGTGCGCGAGGCACTGCGTCAGCTGGAACTTCAGGGACTTGTCACGATCACGCCGAACAAGGGCGCGCATGTCACCGGATTTTCCAAAGAAGATCTGAATGACATTTATGAGATACGGTCTGTGATGGAAGGCTTATGTGCCAAATGGGCAGCGAAAAAAGCCACACCGGAACAGATTGAAGAACTGGAAGAAATTGTATACCTGACAGAATTTCATGTGTCAAAGGGGCACAGTGAGCAGGTATTTGAACTGGATAATAAGTTTCATGAGACCTTATATCAGGCGTCAGGAAGTAAGGTACTGGCAAACGTACTGACGGATTTTCACAATTATGTGCAGCGGGTGCGCAAAATGACATTGAAATCAAAAGAGCGTTCCGAAAAATCAAACGATGAGCACCGCATGATCGCTCAGGCGATCCATGATCATGATCCGGAGAAAGCACAGATGCTGGCAAATCAGCATATCATGAGAACCATTGAAAATATTGATCACTGTGGCTGGGACAATCTGCTGCAGGAATCCCGAAAAGAAAATGAGAACAGCGGGAATTAAGGATTGGAGGATAATTACCATGGAAAAAATTAAAATGACTACACCTTTAGTAGAAATGGATGGAGATGAAATGACCAGAATCCTCTGGCAGTATATCAAAGACGAGTTATTACTTCCGTTTGTGGATCTGAAAACAGAGTATTATGATCTGGGACTGGAATACAGAAATGAGACCAACGACAAGGTAACCTTCGATTCTGCTTATGCCACACAGAAATACGGCGTAGCTGTAAAATGTGCAACTATCACACCGAATGCAGCCCGCGTAAAAGAGTATAACTTAAAAGAAATGTGGAAGAGTCCGAACGGAACTATTCGTGCAATTCTGGATGGAACGGTATTCCGTACACCAATCAAGGTAAAAGGCATTGAGCCATGCGTAAAGAACTGGAAAAAACCGATCACCATTGCCCGTCATGCTTACGGTGATGTATACAAAGCATCTGAAATGAAGATTCCGGGACCGGGAAAGGTAGAACTGGTTTATACCGCTGAGGATGGAACAGAAGTAAGAGAGTTAGTTCATAATTTTACCAACGCTGGTGTCGTTCAGGGACAGCACAACATCTGCAAATCCATCGAAAGTTTTGCAAGAAGCTGCTTTAACTACGCACTGGATATGAATCAGGATCTCTGGTTTGCAACAAAAGATACGATTTCAAAAAAATATGATCACACATTCAAAGATATTTTCCAGGATATTTATGATGCAGAGTATAAAGAAAAATTTGAGGCAGCAGGCATTGAATATTTCTATACACTGATCGATGATGTAGTTGCCCGTGTTATGAAAGCTGAGGGCGGATTTATCTGGGCATGCAAAAACTATGACGGCGATGTTATGAGTGATATGATCTCCTCCGCATGCGGATCTCTGGCTATGATGACTTCCGTACTGGTTTCTCCAAGCGGCGTATACGAGTACGAAGCTGCTCACGGAACTGTTATGAGACACTATTACAAACATCTGGCTGGTGAGGAGACATCCACAAACTCCGTAGCAACTATTTTTGCATGGACCGGTGCATTACGCAAACGTGGCGAGCTTGACAATCTGCCGGAATTAGTAAAATTTGCAGATAATCTGGAAAAAGCTTGTATTGATACAATAGAATCTGGTAAAATGACAAAAGACTTGGCATTAATTACAGAATTAGAGAACCCAGTTGTATTAAACAGCCTTGATTTCATCAAAGCAATCCGTGAGACACTGGAGAAAATGTACGCATAAATGTAATTGTGTACGGAAAAACACAGTGTTAGTTTAGACGGTAATTTTGCAATTTGCCAAACAAGAATAATGACTCTGAATCAGATGAAGATAAAAAGAGCGAATCTATCTGAAGGGAAGGAACATTTATTCAAAGAAAAATGAAACACAGGAATCCTGCGATCTGCAGGATTCCATTTTTAAGGTGAGGAAGAAACATATGATTTTAGCATGTCAAAATATCAGTAAATCATTTGGTGTGGAACCGGTGATCCGAAATGTGAGTTTTCATGTGGAAGATCAGGAAAAAGTGGCAATTGTAGGAATTAACGGTGCCGGAAAATCCACACTGTTGAAAATTATCGTAGGGGAGCTGCCGGCAGATGAAGGTACCGTAACCCTTGCAAAAGGAAAAACGCTGGGGTATCTGGCGCAGCATCAGGATATCTCCGATGAGAGGACGATCTATGAGGCAGTTCTGGAAGGAAAACGTCAGCTTATCGATATGGAGCAGAAAATCCGTGAGCTGGAAGAAGGAATGCAGTCCGTATCAAAAGAGGATATGGAAGCTTATATGGAAAATTATCATAAGCTGCTGCATGAGTTCGAAGCCAGAGATGGTTATTCTTATCGCAGCGAGGTTTCCGGTGTCTTAAAAGGTCTTGGATTTTCCGAGGATGATTTTGAAAAACACTGCAACGAGCTGTCCGGTGGACAGAAAACCCGTGTATCTCTGGCGCGTCTGCTGGCGACACATCCGGATATCATTCTGCTGGATGAGCCGACGAACCATTTGGATATTGAGTCTATTCAGTGGCTGGAGACATTTTTGCTGAATTACAAAGGGGCTGTTGTGATCGTTGCCCATGACCGTTATTTTCTGGATCGAATCGTAACGAAAGTTGTGGAAATCAGCATGCACAAATCTGCAGTGTACGATGGTAATTATACAGCTTATGCTGCAAAAGCTGCTTTTGCAAGAGAGGAAGCGTTGCGTGCTTACTATAATCAGCAGCGGGAGATCAAACATCAGGAAGCCGTTATTGAAAAACTGAAATCCTTTAACCGGGAGAAATCCATCAAGCGTGCAGAGAGCCGTGAAAAGCAGCTGGCAAAAATAGATGTTTTAGAAAAACCACAGGAAGAAAAATCCGAGATGCATATGACACTGACACCGTCCATTATCAGTGGAAACGATGTGCTGCGGGTGGAAGGTCTTTCAAAGGCTTATGAAAATAAGAAACTGTTTCAGGATATTTCTTTTGAAATCAAACGTGGTGAGCGCGTGGCTCTGATCGGTCAGAACGGAACCGGAAAGACAACAATTTTAAAGATCCTGAATGAAAAAGTAAATGCAGATGCAGGTTCTTTTACGTTGGGAACAAACGTAAAAATCGGTTATTATGATCAGGAGCAGCAGGTGCTTCATATGGAAAAAACGCTGATGGAAGAGATTGCGGACGATTATCCGAAGCTGACACAGACACGTATCCGAAATATTCTGGCAGCATTTTTGTTTACCGAGGATGATGTGTTCAAGCGCGTCAGTGACTTGAGCGGTGGTGAGCGCGGCCGTCTGTCACTGGCAAAACTGATGCTCTCCGAGGCAAACTTCCTGATCCTGGATGAGCCGACGAACCATTTGGATATCGCTTCTAAGGAAATTTTGGAGTCTGCTCTGAAACGTTATGAGGGAACCGTGCTGTTTGTATCCCATGATCGTTATTTTATTAACCGGACAGCGACCCGTATCCTGAACCTGACAGAGCACAGTCTGGTCAATTATATCGGTAATTATGACTATTATCTGGAGAAAAAAGAGACAAACGAGCGGGCATATCTGGCATCTTCGGAGACAGAAGCAGCAGTAAGCACCGAAGAAGTGTCCGAGGGTAAGACAGACTGGCAGACTCAGAAGGAAGAACAGGCGAAAAAGCGTAAAATTCAGAACCGTGTGAAGAAAATTGAAGCCGAGATTGAGTCTCTGGAAGAAAAACTGACAGAATTGGATGAACAATTTCAGGATCCGGCAGTGGCGACCAACTCTGCAAAACTTGGAAAACTGCACAGCGAGCAGGTGGAAGTACAGGAAAAACTGGATCAGCTGTACGAAGAATGGGAAGAACTGGCATCTGATTGATAAAAAATTGACAAAATAATCTCAGATGTTTATAATGAATACAGATAATTGCGGGTAGTAACGCAAATGGTTGAAGGAGTAAATGGAAGATGCAAAAGGAAATTTCGCAGGCGGTCATACGTCGAATGCCAAGATATTACAGATATCTTGGAGAATTGCTGGATGCGGGAGTAGAAAGAATTTCATCCAATGAGCTGAGCGTTCGAATGAAAGTAACAGCTTCTCAGATTCGTCAGGATCTGAACAATTTTGGTGGTTTTGGCCAGCAGGGATACGGTTATAATGTGCAGTATCTGTATGAGGAGATTGGAAAAATCCTTGGTCTTGACCGACAGCACAACATTATCGTAGTCGGAGCCGGTAATATGGGACAGGCGCTGGCAAATTATGTGAAGTTTGAGAAACGTGGCTTTATGATCACCGGACTTTTTGATGTCAATCCGGCACTGGCAGGTTTGTCAGTCCGTGGTATTGAGATACATATGATGGACGAACTTCCGGAATTTGTAAAGCATCAGAGAGTTGATATTGCGGTATTGACACTTCCGAAAGAAAAGGCAGAACAGGCAGCGGAGCAGCTGGTAAAACTTGGCATCCGTGCAATCTGGAACTTTGCACATCTGGATCTGGAACTTCCGGATGATGTAGTTGTGGAAAATGTTCACTTGTCTGACAGCTTGATGCAGCTGTCTTATAACATTGTCCGCAGACAGGATAACGAATAAGAAACCTTGCAAACGTGCGCTTTGTCCTACGGGCAGAGCGCATTTGTATGTAAATTGTGCAAAACAAACCGGGGGAATATAACGATGAGAGATGTATTAAATGGTCAGGAAATGAAACAGTGTGATGAAAATACCATGAAGATGGGAATGTTATCAGCGGTATTAATGGAACGTGCTGCCTTAAGTGTGGTAAAAGAAATTATGGAGCGTTATCCGGATGATGATACGAGAATTCTGACTGTATGCGGCGCGGGGAATAATGGCGGTGATGGTATCGCTGTTGGACGTCTGCTTGCTTTGCAGGGATATGAAGTGGGTATCTGTTTTGCCGGAAATCCTGAAAAAATGACTACAGAAACAGCCCGGCAGATGAAGATCGCAAAGAATTATAATGTGCCGGTTTTAACACCCGAAGAGGCATTCCAGGAGAACTGGGATGTCATTGTAGATGCGCTCTTTGGCATTGGACTGAGCCGGGAGATAACCGGAAAATATGCAGATATTATAAAAGAATTGAACGTGTATTACGAGGGCGCCGGTAAAATTGCGGTAGATATTGCTTCCGGAATATCGGCAACCACCGGAGAGGTGCTTGGAACGGCATTTCAGGCAGATGTGACTGTGACCTTTGGATTTGAAAAGCGGGGACAGCTTTTATATCCGGGAGCAGAGTATACCGGCGCACTCAAAGTGGAAGATATTGGATTTACCACAGAAAGTTTGTTTGACATTATACCGGGATTGCATGTGCTGGAAAAAGAAGATCTTGATATGCTGCCAAAAAGAACAGCGCACTCTAATAAAGGAAGTTACGGAAAACTGTTATTGATCGCCGGTTCCGAAGGAATGGCAGGTGCGGCAGTTTTTGCGGCAAAGGCGGCATACCGGATGGGATGCGGTCTGGTCCGGGTGGCAACGGTGGAAAGTAACCGGGCAATTTTGCAGCAACTTGTACCGGAAGCGGTACTGGCAGTTTACAATGATACAACAGATGTGGTAAAATTTGTGGAAACACAGCTTGCCTGGGCAGATGCCGTGGCAGTCGGTTCCGGAATCGGACAGTCTGCATTGTCAGAAAAAATGGTGAAAACTGTGATCGAGCAGAATACAAAACCGTGCCTGTTTGATGCGGATGCCCTGAATCTGATTTCCAAAAATCCGGAATGGCTGCAGTTTTTGAAAAACGGAGCAGTTTATACTCCGCATCTTGGCGAAATGAGCCGGCTCATCGGAACATCTATCGCAGAAATTTCAAAAGATCTTGTGGGGGCAGCTTTGCAGTATGCACAGAAAAATCACGTAGTAATGGTGTTAAAAGATGCAAGAACTGTGACTGCCACAGAAAAGCGTGGCTGTTTCCTGAATCTGAGTGGAAATGATGGAATGGCAACAGCAGGATCAGGAGATGTGTTAAGCGGTGTGATCGGTGCATTGCTGGCACAGGGCATGCTGCCGGAAGATGCGGCACCTATGGGTGTATATCTTCATGGTCTGGCAGGTGATGCGGCAGCAAAGAAACTTGGCAGACACAGCATGATGGCAAGTGATATCGTAGATGGAATTACCGATTTGTTGAAGGAACAGGAGGACACAATAGAACAATGAAAGAGTATCGCAGAATATGCGCAAATATCAGTTTAAAAGCATTGGAGCATAATTTAGATGCAATACATGACTGTATTGATCGTGATACGAAGATTATTGCAGTAGTAAAGGCAGATGGCTATGGTCATGGGGCAGTACCGCTGGCAGAAGTGATGGAACAGCGCGAGGATGTCTGGGGTTATGCGGTGGCAACCCCGGAGGAAGCGGAAGAACTGTACAGCAACGGAATCAAGAAACCGATTCTGATCCTTGGTTATACGTTCCCGGAATACGATGAGCAGATTGTAAAAGAAGGACTCCGCCCGGCAGTATTTTCTCTGGAACGGGCAAAGCAGCTGTCAGAAGAAGCAGTTCGTCAGAACAAAGAGTGTAAGATTCATATTAAACTGGATACCGGTATGAGCAGAATCGGTTTTCAGGTGACGGAACAGTCTGCTGATGAGATTGCACAGATCGCAGCTTCGCCGAATATTATAATAGAAGGAATCTTTACACATTTTTCCAAAGCAGATGAGACGGATAAAACTTTCACAAAGAAACAGGCAGATACTTATGAGCAGATGATCACCTGGTTAAAGGATCGTCAGATTGAGATTCCAATTCATCATATTTCAAACAGTGCGGGAATTGTGGATCTTCCGGAGTATAATAAGGATATTGTCCGTGCAGGAATTATTTTATATGGTCTGTGGCCGTCTGATGAAGTAGAAAAAAATAATATTGACTTAAAACCGTTACTGTCCTTAAAGAGTCATGTAGTTCATGTAAAGGAACTGGAGCCGGGACGGATCATCAGTTATGGCGGTACATTTGAAGTGGAAAAACCGATGCAGATTGCAACGGTACCGGTTGGTTATGCAGACGGCTATCCGCGCAGCCTGTCAAACAAAGGATATGTGTTGATTCATGGAAAACGTGCGGCAATCTGCGGCAGAGTCTGCATGGATCAGATGATGGTAGATGTTTCTGAAATTCCGGATGTAAAACCGGGAGATGAGGTGACATTGATCGGAACAGATGGTACAGAGACGATCACGATGGAGGAGCTTGGCGATATGTCTGGAAGATTTAACTATGAGCTTGCCTGTGATCTGAACAAGCGAATCCCGCGTATTTACTACTAAAGGTCTGGGTTTATCTCAGTCGAGAAGACTCCCACTTCTGCAAGTGGTGAGTAATAA
>NZ_JRFU01000005.1 GCF_003122485.1 Eubacterium ramulus | reverse complement strand
CGGCGCGGGCAAGAAAGATGTGCTATTAATAATGTTATTCGCGTAAGTGGGTGATGGCACACTTTCTTGTTATGTACAGCGATTCTAAGAAGAAACTATTAAAAAACGGTTCAGAATCGCGCACCAAGTCCCGGAAACATGTGACTTGATAAAAGCCTAACCTTAGAATCCACGGAGTGTTACAGGATAGAAAGGACTGGAAAATAAGATGAAACGTACATTGAGAGTTTACAAAAAGACCGTCAGTATCGTAAATGAGACAGCAATCGGCATGTATCAGAACCTGGTGGGAGACAAAGTAGGATTCCTGTTGGAAAGTTACGACAAGAATTATGACCGTTATACGTTTATGGGAGTGGAGCCGGAGGAGCTGATTTCTTCCGTGGGACAATCTCTGGTGATCACGAAAGCCGATGGCAGCAGAGAAGTGCGAAACGGAAATCCGCTGGATCTGTTAAAAGAATATTACAGCGAATTTGAGATAAAAAATGATCATGCGGAACTGAATTTCTCCGGTGGACTGGTTGGTCAGCTTGGTTACGATTTTATTCGCTACAGCGAAGTCTTACCAGACAACAATCCGGACGAAATTGGCATCGAAACCATTCAGATGATGCTGATGACAAAGTTTCTGATGATCGATCATGTGGCAGAGACCATGACTGCCGTGATTCTGGAAGCCGATGATGCAGACGGAAAGGCACAGGCATTAAAAGAAGCGGATGTGATGATTCAGGAAGCCAGAAAAAACAGAGGACAGGCCAGTGAATTTCAGTTCCATCGGGACGGAAAAATCATTCATCAGTCCGACAGCTTGGAAAAATACAGCGAAAAGGTAGAAAAAATCAAACATTACATTCGTGAAGGACATATTTTCCAGACGGTCTTATCCCAGAGATGGACACTGGAAACAAAACAGACCGGTTTTGATCTGTACCGGGAACTGAGAGAATTAAATCCATCCCCGTATCTGTATTATTTCAATTTCGGAACGTTTGAAGTCATCGGAAGTTCTCCAGAAATGATTGTAAAACAGCAGGGCAAACGCGTTTATACCTGTCCGATCGCCGGAACAAGACCGAGAGGAAAAAATGAAAAAGAAGACAAACGTCTGACAGAAGAACTTCTGGCAGATGAAAAAGAAAAAGCAGAACATGTCATGCTGGTGGATCTGGCGCGAAACGATATGGGACGGGTCAGCGAGTTTGGAAGTGTAAAAGTAACCGATTTCATGAAAATCCAATATTATTCCCACGTTATGCACATCGTATCTCTGGTAGAGGGACGGAAAAAAGGAAAATATCATCCATTTGATCTGGTATCATCCTTCCTTCCGGCAGGAACCTTAAGCGGAGCACCGAAGATCCGTGCCATGGAGATCATTGATGAACTGGAAACGGTACGCAGAGGCCTGTATGGTGGAGCAACCGGATATGTGGACTTCTCTGGAGACATGGATTTTTGTATCACGATCCGAACGATGATCAAAAAAGGCGAAAAAGTTTACCTGCAGGCGGGAGCCGGAATTGTAGCAGATTCCGTTCCGGAAAAAGAATATCAGGAGTGTTGCAACAAAGCAATGGCACTGGCAAAAACACTGGTAGCGGAGGAAGCATTATGATTTTACTGATTGATAATTACGATTCATTTACCTACAACTTATATCAATATATGGGAATCTTCCGGGAGGATATTGAGGTGGTGCGAAACGACAAGATCACCATCGAGGAGATCCGCCAGATGGCACCGGAAAAAATCGTGCTTTCCCCGGGACCGAAAAGCCCGAAAGAAGCCGGTATTTGTCTGGATGTGGTAAAAGAGTTTTACGATAAAATCCCGATTCTTGGTATCTGCCTGGGACATCAGACCATCGGCGAAGCACTTGGAGGAACTGTTACTTACGCAAAAGAGCTGTATCATGGAAAACAGTCACTGATCCATCACACCGGAACCGGAATTTTCGATGGCATCGAATCACCAATTCGGGTAGCCAGATATCATTCCCTGGCGGTATCCGCAGAGGATTTACCGGATTGTCTGGACGTATTGGCAACCACTGAGGATGGCGAGATCATGGCGATGCAGCATAAGAAATATCCGGTGATCGGATTACAGTTTCATCCAGAATCGGTGTACACCGAACACGGAAAACGCATGATGGAAAACTTCTTATCTCTATAAAATAAAAGCTCATAAAAATAAAGCAATTTTTGGACGATAAAATAAAGTGATTTTTAATTGATTTGAAAATACGAAACGTATGATTGAAAGATAAAAATAAATAACACAAATAGATGACGTAAAAAGTGAATGACACAAATTGTTTATCTCAGTCGAGAAGACTCCCACTTCTGCAAGTGGTGAGTAA
>NZ_JRFU01000049.1 GCF_003122485.1 Eubacterium ramulus | reverse complement strand
GCATGACGCGCACCTCGCAACAAGAATGCCGGAGCATTCTTGAATTTTGATTAATCGATGTAAGATACTGCAATACGATCAGCTGGAATCTCACGCTCCGGGAAAGTGTCATCGGTATCGCCAAGTGTTACAGCACAGCATGGAACATGTCCTTCCGGAAGACCAAGTTTTGCAACCAGTTCCGGTTTGGCATTTAATGCAGCGATTGCGCCCCAGATATTGCAGCTTCCGATTCCAAGATCAGTAGCCATCAGGCACATATGCTCAGCCATCATAGCAGCGTTGGAGTACTGTACGTTACCCATTGCCGGATTTTCAATCGGTGTGGAAATTACTACGAGGCAAGGAGCGCCATAAAGTGGTTTTGTGGAAGGATCACCAAAAAAATCAGCACCGTTGCGGTCTAATTCCTGTAATAATTCAGCATTGCGGATAACAGTCATATGCATGGTATCATATTTTCCCATTCCGATCGGTGCTGCCTGTGCAGACAGTAGGATTTTCTGTAAATCTGCATCTGATAATGTGTTTTTGTAGCTTCTGACTGATTTACGACAAGTCATAGTTTTTAATGTTTCCATAGTAGTATCATCCTCCTGTAACAAAATTTACTGCATTGATTCTGTTATGAAAAATGCAGTTTGACCGTAAAATTAGTTTTTTCTATCTATTATTATACTATGAAAAAATAAGGATTCAATGTTTTTTTGATTCATCGGAGCGTATATCAGTATGGCATTAAGTCTGAAATATAGAAATGTGGATTTTAACGATAAGGATATCATACGACAGGCGTAACAATTATTGTATGGCTTATATATAGAGCTTTTGTGGGAGAATGTATTTTTTCGTTTTCCCTCTTGTAAAGTGGCGTGGGAGTAATATATAATAGAATGAAATGGCGAAGCGTTTTTGTCGATGTATGGCAAAAATTTTTTTATATATAATTATATAGAATCATATATAAAAAATGAAATCAGCCATGATGAATATCAATATCACATGTAAATAATTTATTGCGAAGGAGGAAACGATCCAATGAACAGAGAAACTGTCATAGTGATTGATTTCGGCGGTCAGTACAACCAGCTTGTGGCACGACGTGTCCGTGAGTGCAACGTGTACTGCGAGATTTATTCCTATAAGACTGATATCGAAAAGATCAAAGCTATGAATCCAAAGGGAATCATTCTGACCGGAGGACCGAACAGCTGCTACGAAGCGGATTCACCGACTTATACAAAAGAGCTGTTTGAACTTGGAATCCCGGTACTTGGTCTTTGCTATGGTGCACAGCTGATGCAGCATATTTTAGGCGGAAAAGTAGAGCGCGCCGAGGTGCGTGAGTATGGTAAAACAGAGGTATTTGTGGAGAACAGTTCCAAATTATTCCACAACGTATCTCCATCCACTATCTGCTGGATGAGTCATTTTGATTATATTTCAAAAACAGCTCCGGGATTTACGATTACTGCTCACACTGCAGACTGTCCGGTGGCAGCAGCAGAATATGAGGAGAAAAAATTGTATGCAATTCAGTTCCATCCGGAAGTACTTCACACAGTAGAAGGTAAGACAATGCTTTCTAACTTTGTATATGAAGTATGTGGATGTGCCGGTGACTGGAAGATGGATGCATTTGTAGAAAACACCATCAAAGATATCCGTGCAAAAGTAGGTGATGGACGTGTACTTCTTGCATTATCCGGTGGTGTAGATTCTTCTGTTGCAGCAGGACTTCTCTCCAGAGCAATCGGAAAACAGCTGACTTGTGTATTCGTAGATCACGGTCTGCTTCGTAAAGATGAAGGTGATGAGGTAGAAGCTGTATTCGGACCGGAAGGACAGTTTGATCTGAACTTCATTCGCGTTAATGCACAGCAGAGATATTATGACAAACTTGCTGGAGTAACAGAGCCGGAAGCAAAACGTAAAATTATCGGTGAAGAGTTCATCCGTATTTTCGAAGAGGAAGCAAAGAAAATCGGTGCCGTTGATTTCCTGGCACAGGGAACTATTTATCCAGACGTTGTAGAGAGTGGTCTGGGCGGTGAGTCTGCAGTTATCAAATCTCACCACAATGTAGGTGGACTTCCTGAGTATGTAGATTTCAAAGAAATCATTGAGCCGTTGCGTGACCTGTTCAAAGACGAGGTTCGTAAAGCCGGACTGGAGCTTGGAATTCCGGAGAGACTGGTATTCCGTCAGCCGTTCCCGGGACCGGGACTTGGTATCCGTATCATCGGCGAAGTTACCGAAGATAAGGTTCGTATCGTTCAGGATGCAGATGCAATTTACAGAGAAGAGATTGCAAAAGCCGGACTGGATCAGGATATCAACCAGTACTTCGCAGCACTGACAAATATGCGTTCTGTTGGTGTTATGGGTGATGAGAGAACTTATGATTATGCCGTTGCACTTCGTGCTGTAAAGACGATTGACTTTATGACGGCAGAAGCTGCAGAGATTCCTTATGAGGTTCTAAATAAGGTGATGAGCAGAATTATTAATGAGGTGAAGGGTGTAAATCGTGTATTCTATGATTTGACGAGTAAACCACCTGGAACGATTGAGTTTGAATAGTTGACGCTGGGCTACAAAGCCCGTAACCACGGGGCTTTGCGGCTTTGGGTGTTTGAAATTGCATTATCATTGCATTTTTATATTTCTTTGTGATACATTGCAGTATGCTGATTACTGGTATAATTAGCAATACTTTGAGAAGCTGACTGGTAGCTGAGAACCCCGGTCAGCTTCTTTGCAATCTCAATATTGGTGTTTGGATACAGATGACCATAAGTTCCTAGTGTCGTCTGTATTTTTTCATGTCCAAGACGCTCTTTAATCAGCAGTGGATTTTCGCCCATGCTGATAAGCAGGGAAGCATGCGAATGTCTCAGGGCATGAATTTTGATTCTGTGAACACCAGCTAAATTTGCCAATTTCTCCAATGCTCTTGGAAGTGTTGTTTTGCTGGTGGGTGTACTGTTATAACTCAGGACGAATCCACAATTTGGTAAAACCTTTGCCTGAACCGCCTTCCATTCTTGTAATTCCTTGATGGTATCAGCATCAATATAAATGGTACGGTTGCTTGCCTGCGTCTTAGGTTCAACGAATTTGTAGTCATTCATTGTTTTATAGTACAGTGTTTTACTAATAATCAGCATACCTGTTTCAAAATCAATATCATCCCACTGTAAGGCGGCAGCCTCTCCAATACGCATTCCAGTCATAAATAAAAGCCAGAACGAGATGAAGAGATAGTGCTCGTAGTAGTCACCTTTGTACAGCAGGGATATTACCTTCTGAAACTCCTCCAAAGTCCAGAAGTCGATCTTTACTTTTTTAGATTTGATATTGCCGATCATGCGGGCAGGATTCTTCTTTGCAAGTCCGAGGATAATCGCCCGGTCAAAAGCTAAACATAACATTCCCTGAACAATGCGTACATAGTTTGGACTGAATTGTTTTGCCAACTTGAGCTGCCAGGTCTGTACATTTATCGCTTCTATTTCGGACACTTTCTTCTTGTAGAAATAGGCAAAGTGTTTTTGAATGGTCGAGTAACGATTCTTGTAGGTACTTTCTTTCACCTGAGTTTTGTACCACGGAAGATAGATTTCTTCAATAAACTTTTTGAAGGTAATGTCTTCCTTCTTATCAGCTAATTCTTCCGTTGATGCAAGAATCAATTTGGAATACTCGGCACGGGCTTCTTTTTTTGTTGAGAATCCGCTGCGGTATTTTTGAATCTGTTTTCCGGTTACAGGATGATATCCGAGATTGGCTCGAAAATAATAAGTGCCGTTTTCTGCTTTTTTAATTGGATCTTTTGCCATGATTTCACTCCTTACTAAAATGCAAAAAGCACGATCATTCTTGCTTATCGGGCAAAGTAATCCCTAATAATTCTTCAACGGCTTCTTTTGGAACCCTGTCTAATTTTCTGGATTGATAATAGGTATGCCCCTTTTCTACCATAAGTTCCTTTGCTTTTTTGATAATATCAGCAGCAAAGGAAGGACCGTAGCCTAATTCAATCAAATCCCTTTTTGTTACAGTTATCATGAATCTCCTTTCCACAGACAGGGAATCAACTTGATACCTGTCTATTATTATATCAAATTTTGAGTAAAAGTTCTCTAATAAAAGCGCTATAAGCTAAAATCCCAAAAGTCTATGTTATTCTTTCAGAAGCCAGTTCCTATGCCCGTTCCGGCCACGTAAAACGGTGTTACTTTGTAACTATTAAGCTGCAGGCGTGCGAAGATGCAAACTATCTGCAGTCACCTATATCAATCTCCCGAAAGATTTCTTTTGTTTTCAAGGTACGGCGAATGGATATATTACCCATTCAATTAAGGAATAGGGGGCTTTTCTTTAAGATTGAAAAATTTTAAGAAAAAATGATAAAAATAAAAGCTGCCTTGATTTGGCAGCCACGGAAATCTATTTGCGTTTTAGAGCCAGACGATTCAGCATGGAAATGAGCGCAAGCATATCCTCGTCATCGAGTTGTTTCATCAGATCAGTTGCTTTGTCAATCAGAGGAAGATTGTGCAGCTCTGAATCGAAGAACTGTTGAGGAGTGACTTCCAGATAGTCACAGATATCCAGAAAGCTCTGCATGGTAGGCAGAGAACGTCCGGAAGTGAGGGACTGGATGTAGCTTTTATTTTTGCCAAGATCCAGACTCATCTGATATTCAGATACATTTTTCTTTAAACGCAGTTCGCTGATGCGTTCTCCAATAAAGTTTTTATCCATACATTTACACCTCTCTTCCACATTTTAAACTATTTACTTACAGCAAATTACGGAATAAAATAGAGATATATTTGAAATATAGTGATTATTCCGTAATATAACCGTAATTTACTAAAATGATACAAAAAAAGAAATTATGGATGATAGAAAATGGATTTTGGGGTATGATGATAGCAAAGGAAGTGGATGTCTGTGCGGATTATAGGAAATGAGCAGGAAATTGAATGGGCGAAGGAAGCACTGCGGAATCAATGTAACGATTGTCCCTACTTGGACTGCTGTAATGAAAAGGCGAAAGAGGAGTCAAAGCAGTGTGGAACGGTTCGGTTTGGCTGCCGGGAGTATCTGAAAGAGAAGATTGAATTCGTAGTAGAAAAATAGATGTAGTATTTTGAACAAATATAAACACCATATATAGTATAAGCCTGAATTGACATGAGGAATATCTTGTGCTAGTATACTGATATAGTTTATTTTATGCACACCCTTTTTGGGGAGTTTCGGGATTCATAAGAATCTCCAAACTTACAGGAAACAGCAGGAGCTGATTCCTGGCATAAGTAGTTTATGTTTGTAGTGAGTGTCACGGTATGCCTTTTTTGGCTGCGTGGCACTTTTGTTTTTTCAGGAAGAAACCAGACTTTTAAGAATGAACAGAGAAAAGACTCTCTTTTCATTCTTTTTTTGTGCTTACATTTAGGTTTCGGCATAGTTGCATGCCACAACCAGCTTCGGCTGTTGATGGATAAATATTATTTTAAGAAAGGTGGAATAAGAACATGAATGAAGCAAGAGTGTATGCAGATGGATTTGAGAGATCCTTTGCAGAAGTAAAAGATCTGCTGGAGTTTCTGGCAGAGAGAGGAAGAAGTGCCAAATGGATCAGAAAGCCAACGAATACGTTACGGCTGGCACCACTGGAAAAGGAGGCTCAAAATCTGGATGCGGCAGATGCATCCATGGAAGAAATTTTGGAGGATACAGAGAAGAATACGCAGCTTGTACTGAAAATGAGAGGAGAATCCTATCCGGTACGTGACTGTGCCATCCGCACCATTTTAAGCCGCGCAGGTGTCAATGGAGACGGGCTTCGCAAGCTGGATAAGGCAACATATGCGAAGGTAGTCAATTACTGCCTGCGGGTTGCAAAAGGGGATGCCCTGATTAAGATTGCGGACGGAAAGGTTTCCGCAGTACATGGCGGGGATAAACATGATTATTGCATCCTTGATATGAAAGCCATGTTTGAGACAACCTGCGAATATCTGAATCTGAATTTCAAAGGCAGTGTTTACATGGAGGGCTCTGGTATCTATGACCATTCCATTGTATCTGCCATGTGGAAGCTCGGAGGAAGTCAGGAACTTCTGGATACTTACCGAAAAGCACTGGATGCACACGGAATGGATGAGAAGATCCTGTCACCGGCACTTCGTTTTACCACATCTGACGTGGCAGCGAGCGGTGCAAATCTGTATCCGATGCTTTTGACAGACGGACCAAACGGCGTTATCAGTCTGGGAAGTCCAATCAAGCTGGCTCACGATAAAGGGGCAACGATTCTGGACTTCCGGAAAAATCTGGAGCAGGTATGCGCCCGCTATGTGGATGCGATGAAGAATCTTACTCAGCTTATGGACATTGAGATCCGTAATCCGGTGAACTGCCTGAAGCTGCTGATGAAGGAACTTGGCATTAAACAGAAGATCCGGAATGAGGTGGTGGAGCTATTTGTATCCCAGAACGGGGAAGGTGCCTGTACGGCACATGATCTTTATTATGCCATGAATGAAGCCTCCTTTTTTGCAGCCTGTGAAGGAATGTCCGGACAGGGCATCCTGAAGCTGGAGGAGGATATTACGAAGGCGCTTATAAAAGACTGGAAAAAATATGACGTTTATGGAGCAGTCAAATGTTAGGAGGAATTGGAATGAATAACAAAGCAGAGTATACACCGGAAAAGGTTGTGGATATCAGTAACCTGTCAAGAGAAGACTGGTTGGAATACCGCAAAAAAGGAATCGGCGGCAGTGATGTAGCGGCAATCATGGGGATCTCTCCATTTGCCACTATCCGGGATCTGTTTTACAACAAAACAGGTGTGCAGCCGGTCATTCAGGAGGAAGAGGAAAGCAACTGGGTTGCCAAGGAAGTCGGACACCGGCTGGAAGATCTGGTGGCAGAAATCTTTTCCAAAAAGACCGGACTGGAAGTATTTCCGGTACGTGTCATGTTCCGGCATCCATTATATCCGTTCATGCTTGCAGATGTGGATTTTTTTGTTCGTATGCCGGATGGGACATTTGCGATTCTGGAATGTAAAACCTGCAATTATAATGCGAAAGATAAGTGGGCTGATGAGGGTATTCCAGCTCATTATGTGCTGCAGGTAAGGCATTATCTGTCTGTGATGAATATGCAGAAAGCCTTTATCGCATGCCTGTATGGAAATAACGAGAATGAGTTTGTGTATCGCACCATTGAGCGTGATCTGATTGAGGAAGAAGACATCATTGATCAGGAAACGTATTTCTGGCAGGAACATGTATTGAAAAATGTAGTACCGCCGCATAACGGGAATTCCGATCTGGTTCTGGCAAATATCCGTAATTATGGTGGTTTTGCAGACAAATCTATTCCGGAAATTGTGCTTTCCGGTCTGGAATCAAAAAATCTTGAGAAGTATCTTACCCTTTCGGAGGAAAAGTCACAGTTGGAAAAACGGAAAAAGGAAATCGAAGCAGAACAGCGGGCAATCAGTGTTCCTTTTGTGGAACAGCTGGGGCAGGGCTGCAAGGCAGTGCTGGAGGACGGTACGAACCGTTACCGTATTACCTATAATCCGACCAGACGTACTTCGGTTGGGAAAGACCAGATGGAGAAGCTGAAAAACCAGCATCCGGATATCTATGAGGAATATACAAAAACAACGGAGAGCCGTACTTTCCGAATTAAGAAGGAGGCGGCGTAATGAGAAAACCAAATGAACGGATGCGGATAAAAAGCTGGAGGGATATAAACAATGAGGTGCAGATTTAAACATAAGATTTTCCAGAATGAGGAGAATGGGTATACGATTGCCATATTCACCACACAGGATACGTCTGTCCCCCTGTCAGCCAGAGGCAAATATCTGGCATCCCGGAATATCATCGGCTTCTCAGCGATTGGATTCGGTCTTCCGCTTACAGACGAGATTGAGCTTGAGATGGAAGGCAGATGGGAGAGCGGAGAGCATGGAACTCAGTATCAGGTGGAAAATTTCATGGAGGTTGTACCACGGACAAAGGAGGGTATCTTAGGATACCTTTCTTCCGGTGCAATCAAAGGTATCGGTCCCAAGATGGCAGATACTATTTTCCGGAAGTTTGGGCTTCAGACACTGGAAATCATGGAAAACAACCCGCAGGAACTCTTGAAGATCCGTGGAATTTCCGAGAAGAAGCTGGCTGCTATTGTGGAGTCCTATGGAAAAAACCAGGTGTTCCGGGAACTGATGACGTTTCTGGCGCCTTTTAAGGTAACACCCAAAAAAGTGAATATGATTCTGAAGAAATTCGGAAATGAATCGGTGGATATTATCCGGCACCGCCCTTACATGCTGAGTGCAGTCAAAGGCTTCGGGTTTCTGACTGTGGATGCGATCGGAAGACAGTGCTGCTGTGCACTCAATGATCCCATGCGGATATCCGGGTGCATCGGACATATCATGAATCAGGCAATGAAAGAAGGACATCTGTTTAAGCAGCGTCAGGAGGTTATCAGGGAAGCACTGGAAATACTGAACCGGGATCTGCAGGTCATGGCAGTATCGGAGCAGGATGTCAGTCAGGTGCTTTACCGGCTGGTGCTGCAAAAAAGCATTGTTGTGGAGGAAGAACGGATCTATTCTATCCGGCAGTATGAAGAAGAAACACAGACCGCTTCCATGATAGCCAGACGGCTTTTGGAGAAGCCGGTTTTGCTGTCCATTGAACCGGAGCTGGAAAAGGCACAGAAGACACTGGGGATCACGCTGTCAGAAACACAGAAACAGGCAGTGCGGATGGTGTTTGCACATCCCATCAGTATTATTACCGGAGGTCCCGGAACCGGAAAGACAACGGTTCTCAAGGTGATTCTCTATATCCATCAGGCGTTATGCAGGTCAGAGGTACAGCTTATGGCTCCGACCGGACGTGCGGCAAGACGTATGGTGGAGAGTACCGGCTGTGAAAATGCATCCACGATGCATCTGGCCCTGGGGCTTTTGGGAGATGATACGGATTTTGAACCGGATTTTGAGTACCTGTCTGCCGGATTTCTAAATGTAGATGAGGTGTCCATGGTGGACATGCATCTTGCCTATGAATTTTTCCGGCGGGTTAGCAGACATGCCAGAGTCCTTTTAGTCGGGGATAAGAACCAGCTTCCATCCGTAGGAGCCGGGGATGTGTTCCGGCAACTGATTGCCTGCGGGCTGATTCCGGTCACGGTACTGGATCTGGTTTACCGGCAGGGCGCTTTGAGCAGCATACCTTATAATGCAAAACTGATGCAGGAGAATAAGACTAATCTGAGCTTTGGGGAGGATTTTCAGTTCATTGCCTGTAAAGGAGCAGATGAAGCGGCAGAGATTGTCCGGAGGATTTATCTGGACGAGATTGCAAAAAACGGCATGGATCAGGTACAGATCCTGACTCCGTATCGGAAACGCAGTGCTGCCGGAGTGGATGAATTGAACAAATCTCTGGAGGATTTTGTAAATCCGCCAATCGCAGGGAAGAAGGAACTGCATATCGGCAGTCAGGTGTTCCGGGTTGGCGATAAGATTTTACAGAATAAAAATACCGAGATGGCGAGTAACGGCGATCTGGGCAGGATACTGGACTGTATCACGGATGAGGATGGAAATGCCAGGGCAGTGATCGGATTCCCGGATGGGCGGCAGGTGCAATATGAAGCTGACCAGATGGAAATGATCGAACATGCTAACGCAACAACCATCCATAAGGCACAGGGTTCCGAATGTCCGGTTGTCATCATCCCTTGGGTAAAAGCCTTTTATATGATGCTGAAGCGCAATATTCTCTATACCGGAGTGACCAGAGCGAAAAGCAAGGTTTATCTGGTAGGGGAATGGGCTGCAGTCTGTCAGGCAATCCATACGGATGACAGCGGGACAAGGAACACCATTCTGAGTGAGCGGATCGTACAGTATTACGATCAGTATCAGAGTGAACAGAAACCGGAAATGGAGCAGTTAAAACTTGTTGTTTAAAAATATTTTTCAATTTTTGAAATAAGCGGACTATTACTCTTATATAGGGGAACGTCTGCTTTTCTAAATGAAAGGAGCAGAGAATGAAAGAATTATTGTATAAGAAATCAGAGGCAGTTGCCGCTTTGAACCGTGTGGATGGCTTCCATCCGATGGAACTGGCAAGAAAGATTGGAGAAGAAGGGCAGGAGGAGCAGCTTTATCTGGATGTGAAATACCGGAAGCTATGGTTTCGTCTGGTCAATCCGGCAGGAAAGATCATCAGCCGGATTATCACTTTCACAGAGAACATGGCAGTTGTGGAAGCACGTATCTATCTGGATAAATGTGATCAGGAAGACAATTATGTAGCCAATTCCTTTTCGCAGAAATTCCGGAGCGATGACCCGAAGTTTGGAGACAAATTTCTGGAAATGGCAGAAACAGCAGCCGTAGGAAGGGCATTATCGGATGCCGGATATGGTGTGCAGTTTGCGGATGTGGGAGAGGAAAATGATCCTGCACAGGTAGATGCCGGAATTCCATATCAGAATCCACAGATGCCGGATTCAGGTGCCATGGAAAATGCAGCCATGCCGGATTCGGGTGTCATGCCAAATGCCCCTATGCCAACTTATGGAGAGATGCCAGGTCAGCCGGAATATGCAGGCCAGCAGATGATGAATCAGTTCTATCAGCAGGCACAGGCGGCGGGAAGCACCATTTACCATGGCAGTGGACAAATGCCTGGCTACGGTTCCGCTCCGGCTGCCTCTACGCCGCCAAAGACCGGACAGATGCTGCAGGGAGCATTACAGAATCTGGATACGTCCCTTCCGGTAGAAGAACTGATGAAACACATGAACTATGAAATGGCAGTCGGGACTGTGATTCCGGGAAAGGGAAAATACGGCGGAAAGACCATGGGACAGGTGGCAGTTGAAAGCCCGTCAACGATCCAGTGGTTTGCCGAGCAATATTCCGGACCGAACAATCTGGTTCCGGCGGCAGCAAAGGTAATTTTACAAAAAGCAATGCCGATGGCTGGTTAAGGAAGAACCCCGCAGAGAGCTTTTTTCTGCGGGGGAAAGGAGGAAGAGACCGGGATGTATTATGATATGTCTGGGTTTGATTATGGAATACTGGATGTGGTGCAGGTGCTGCATCTCAGAAAGCGGCGGGGAAACTATTATGACTGCCCGTTTTGTGGAGAGACGCATGGAAAACTGAATATCAATGTGGAAAAGAATGTATTCCGGTGCAACCGCTGTGATGCGTCCGGGGGGATGCTGAAGCTTTATGCGGATTTGCACAATGTTACACTCTCCGAAGCAAATCAGCAGATCCGGGAAGCATTAGGAAAAGGAGAATACCGGACGGATTATATCAAAGCAACGCCGGTACAGGAAGAAAAGGCAACGGCAGAGCTTGCACCCATAGAGGAAATCCACCGGACGTATCAGAGAATGCTGTCCATGCTCACGCTTAACAGGAAGCATCAGGAGGATCTGCAAAGACGAGGATTAAAACCGGAACAGATCGAAGCACAGCGTTACCGGAGTGTCCCGCTGTTTGGAATGAAGAAGCTGGTCAAAAGGCTGGCAGAAGAAGGATATATGGTGAAAGGCGTGCCGGGATTCTACCGGGATACAGACGGAAACTGGACGATTAACTTCAAAGCAGAAAACTCAGGAATCCTGATTCCCATAGTTTCTTTGGACGGGTTCATCCAGGGTTTTCAGATCCGGGTAGATCATGTGACTGACACGAAAAAATATATCTGGCTGTCCAGTGTCAATTATGACCAGGGAGTTTCCTCCGGAAGTCCGGTACATGTGATCGGTGATCTTGCCGCAGAACGTGTCTATCTGACCGAAGGAGCCTTAAAAGGGACCATAGCCCATTATCTGTCCGGCGCTACCTTTGTGTGCGTTGCCGGAGTGAACCAGTACCGGAATCTGAAACCGGTGCTGGAGCGGATGAAAGGATATGGGATGAAACAGCTTTTGGAGGCGTATGACATGGATAAGAAGATGAAAGTAGCCTGCAATAAGCATGACAGTAAGTGTGCGGTCTGTTTTGAGCGTTCCCCTGTTATCTGCCAGCATAAGGCGGAGAAACGGAGGATTATCCAGAACGGCTGCAATAAGGTCTATGAAATCTGCCGGGAGCTTTCCCTGCCGATGAACCGGATGGTCTGGGATATGGACGAGAGCGGGGAGTGGAACGGGAAACACAAGGGGATTGATGACTATTTAGCCGCCATCAAACAGAAGGAAGGAACCGGGGCACAGACTTCGGCTCTTCCGAAAGGAGAACAATCATGAGAAAAAAAGGAAATACGGTTCTTGCAGGACTCATTATCTGCCTGTTGCTTGTTTTTCTCGCAGCGGCAGGAAAACTCTTTGGTGCTTATCTGAAGTATCAGAAAGGGGACGTAAGTTACGAGAAACTGCAGGAATATGTTCAGGAACCAGAGGAAGAAGAATCACCGGAGTCTGAGAAAGAAAAGGAGGAACCTAAGAATAGGTATCTAGAAATTGATTTTGCAGGTTTAAAAGCGGTTAATCCGGATGTCATAGCGTGGATTCAGATTCCGGCACTGGATATTAGTTATCCGGTGGTACAGGGGAAAGATAATGCATATTATCTTCATCACCTTTTTTCGGGAGAATCCAATATCAACGGGAGCATCTTTGTGGACTGCCATAATCAGCCGGACTTTACGGATCAGAATACGATCGTGTACGGGCATAATATGAAAAACGGGAGCATGTTCGGAACTCTGGATAAGTACCAAGACAAAGAGCTATTTGAACAACATCCGGAGTTTTATCTCTATTTGCCGGACAAGATCCTCAAGTATCGTATCTTTTCCTGCTATGCGGGAAGAACCGGAAGTGAGGGATATAGGTATCATTTCCCGGAAGCGGAAGATTTTCAGACGTTTCTGGATACGGTGTCTTCTTATAGGGATTATGATACCGGCACCGAGCTGTCGGCAACGGATCGGATAGTTACGCTGTCTACCTGTGTCAATTCCAGACGGAATTATCGCTATCTGGTACATGGAAAATTAAGCAGTGAGATCATCACAGAGGAATAAAAGAATCGTGCTGGTGTGAGAAGAAATTTCTTATGCCAGCTTTTATTATGGGAGGAAATGTAATGGGAACAGCATTGGTTATGGAACATGCAAACGCACTGGCACAGATGATAGTCAGTGAAAAGGACAAGTTATTTGATGAAAGAGTGGAGGCTCTTGTAAAACTTTATAGAAGGGCGGAATTTTATCTGAAGCAGGGATTTCTGGAGAGCATCGTCTGCGAGTTCCATCGGAAGAAAGTGGAAATGATTATGCAGGCGGAAACAAAAGGAGAGATTACGGAAATACTGAAGTTATCAAAACCGCATTTTGACGGGAAAAAATTTGTCTATACCTCTCCGTATGCTGTGGAAGAGGAAGAGCTTCTCCTTTGGTCTCTGACATCACTGCAAGGTCCACTCCGGGATGAAGGGTATCGAAGATATCGGGAATTATTTGAGAAGTGCCTGCCGGAGATGGCAGAAAAGATTCCGGCGTAGAACAATGGCATAACAAAGGAACGAAAAAACTATCTTTTATTTTACTGTAATTTCACTCTTTATTGAATCTGCAATACTTTACAAAGTTTTTTACGGAAAAATGCTTCGGATTAATATACTTAACACCAGTATCTATCAGCTTAAATTTTGAATAACCAAACACCAGTGTTTCATTATTCACAAAAATCGTCATCTATCCAGAAAGCAGGTAAAATATGTTCACAATAATCAGAGTATTTTCTGCATTCAATACATTCTTCATCTAAAGAATCTACGCCGACATAATGAATATGATAATCTACAGTATCGTTTACAAATCTTTCAAGGAAGATGTTCAAAACAAAGGCTACTCTATCATCACAATAAACATAACCAATTAAATTCTTATGAATGATACAGTAAACGAGATAAACACAGCGTGTATCAACGATGCAGTTGAAATTGTATCCAGATTAAAGCCTATTTATACTTTAAAGCATGCACGGAGACAGCAAGAAGACCTATTCCTGTACGGAAGAGGTCTTCCCGTCCTTATACTAAAGTTAATTGGTATGCTGAAGTCCCGCAAAAGCAACATTTAATTTACCTCCAGATTACCGCTTTTAAGAGATAGATAATCGGAACTTCCGCTAAGCAGATAGAAAAAATATTCCCCTTTTTCATCTGGTGAGAAACTATATTTTCCACTCAGTTCATCGAACACTTCTCCTTCATACATTATCCCGTCTTTTACATAACCGATAATCAAATCTTGGGATACTGTAATGTCTGATTTATATTTATCAAACGAAATGACTATATTATCTTTATCAGTTAGTTCCCATCCCTTTCCATTGTCTTGTGTAAGTACACAAAGTGAATTGTTGATTAGAATTATTTCTGGAATGATATACATTTCATCTGATTTATCAGTAGGAATCTCTACTATTGATGATGGTATGAAATTAGGCATCAGACTGCTTTTAACAATTCTGCTTTCAGGAAATTCTGATGAAGATTTGGCTAATTCCTCAATATCAACAACTTTCCCATTTTCATTGGTATATACACCGTCTTTTAATATGATGTAGCTTCTATCATTGGTTTCTGTCCCGATTAAATGTCGATTGCTGTCATCAATTAAAGCCGATGTTAACAGATGACTGATTGCAGCATATACAGGCATACACAAAAACACTGAAACCACAGTTACAATAATTGCAGTTCTATAAGTGAACTTTAAAGGCTTATGTTTTGAAGCTGTTTTACAAAATACATTTTGACGTATCTTTTGTTTGGAATATTTTTTCAGTATTTTATTGCAATCATGAAAATACACTTCCTCAATAAAAGATTCATCAATTTCACTCATTAACTCATTCAAAGAAAATTTTACAGTCTTCATATCTAAATCCCTTCTTTTCCATTTTTAGTTTTAATTTTTTACGTCCGCGTAACAGTTTGGATTTTACTGTAGATTCTTTTAATCCGGTTTCTTCTGCTATTACAGCGATTGTCTTAGTGTAATAGTAGTACGAGATAAAACATTTTCTTTCGTCAACTGATAGTTCATATATGCTTTCTTTTAAGCATTTGATTACTTCTTCTTTTAACGGCCCGTATTCAATATGTTCGTTCGTTCCAACCTGAAACGCATCTTCGTAATTTTCAAAATGCATCTTAGAGGTTTTTCGTAATGCGTTTTTTGCCATGTTTCTTGCGATTGTTCCTAAATAGGGTTTGAATGTGCTGTAGTTATCTGTATCTCATTCCTTTAGATAACTATAAAACAACGAAGCCCGTTAGCCCTTGTGGTTAGCGGGTTTTCGCTGTTCTGTACTTGTTGCAAAATCCGCTTCGGTCAAATCTCGGTCAAATAATTTTCTAAAGAAATGTTGCACCTTTTCTATTCTCTTTCTTATTCTTGTTCTGATTATATGATTTCCTTATACAAATTCTGTAATTTATCCATTTCCGATTTTGCTTTATCATCTGTGACGTGCGTATACAAATCCAGTGTGATTGCTATGGAATAATGTCCGAGGAATCCTTGTACTACCTTTGCGTCAATCCCGGCTTCAAAACAACGCGTTGCAAAAGTATGACGAAGTGCATGTGGATAAAAATGCGGAATCGGTATAAACACTGTCTTGTTTTTCTCTGCCTGCTTTTTTCGTTCCTTATTGATAGATTTTTCTATCCAGTCTAACGTCACTTGAAAGGTGTGTTCTGTAATCGGTTTTCCGTTCTTTCCAACAAACACAAGATTTTCAAATCCCTCTAATGGTTGCCATTCACTAGCTGACAACTGCATTTCTTTCAACTGAATCCACTGACGTTTTAAAGCCTTATACACACTGTCCTGCATGGGAATCGTCCGTATACTGTTCTTTGTCTTTGGTGTCTGGTACTTGAATACATACTTCTTTGTTTCCTTATCTTTGATATACACCAACGTTTTATTTACAGAAATTTCCCGTTTCCGAAAATCTACATCATCCCATGTAAGCCCAAGCAGTTCTCCGCCACGCATTCCCGTTCCGAGTGCTACCTGTATGAGATTCTCGTGTATTCTCTCCTTTGCGTGTTCCAATACTTCCCGTTGTTCTTTCACAGTCAGTACCCGTATCTGTTTTGTCTTTGTTTTGGGAACTTCCACTCCTGCACATGGGTTGAATGTAAGAATCCTGTTATGCACTGCATATTTGAACATAGCATTGAGAATATTATACACATCCCGTATAGTCTTTGTGCTGTAATCATCATCTGCCATATTCTGAAGCAGACGTTCCAAAATAATCGGATTAAAATCTGCCACACGTTGTTTTCCTATCTGCTTCTTTATGTAACGTCTGTAAAAATCATCATAACGTACTTGTGTACTCTCCTTGATAGTCCGCTTCTTATGGGTATTCAGCCAGATATCAAACCATGTATCCAGAGTGATATTATCGCCCTTTCCTTTCAACCCATGCTTGACTTCATAGCGTAAATCTTCCATTTCTTGAACTAACTTTTTTAAGTCCGCATTATCTTTTGTATACGTTTCTCCTTTGTAATAAAACCGCCCTCTGTAAATTCCGCTTTTTCTCTGCATAATTCCCGGCGGTAATGGATTTCCTTTTAAGTCCTTGCCCAATCTGCACGCTCCTTTCCGTGCAAGGACTATCAGAACTGGTCTGACAGTATTATATGCTTATTTGTGTTTATACTGCAATTACTTCATATTTATTTTTCAGATTATGCCCTTCGTTTTTCTTCAAAAACTGGTCTAAAACCTCAGAGCGTATAAGAATCTTATTTCCAATCCTTATGACCGGAATCTTCTGCCATGTAATCAGCTTTCGCAGATTATTTCTTCCAATTCCCGTATACTCTGACGCTTCATTCACTGTAAGGGCTTTCTTTGTCTGTATCGTTTTCTGTGTATGTTCTGTCAAAGATTCTCCTTTCTTCTTCCCTCAAAAGGAAAGATTTTTTATAGTCCTCATATATGCGTTGTTGTTCTTCGTTCATCTGCCCCCGTTCTATTAGCTGGCGGATATAATCTCTGTTATCCAGTTTTCCGATTTTATCCATTAGCTTTAAAGAGGGCGAAACTGCTACGTTCAGCCACTGCCATGTTCGTTCCAGTGTCTTTTTCTCTGGATTCATGGTCAACTTTATCTTCCCTACATCCTGCATGAGTTCTTCCCACGGGGGATAAGTAGGATAAAGCCGTTTTCTTGTAACCGTGCTGTTTTCCGGCTTCTGTAAAAACCGCACTTTCTCGTTTAATACAGACAACGCAATCCGTGCCACATCCCTGTCTTTCAGAAGTTCTTCTACTAATCTGACCGCTTTTTTGTGCCGGAATCGAAGTTCATATCTGTTCCAGTCCGGGTTGAGTTCTTTTCCGAACTTTTCTGCCTGTTCATATCCCTTTTCATAGAATGTAATCCGAAAATCACTGTGTTTACTGCCGAGATATAGTGTTTTTCCCTGCGCTTCTATTTCATCCTCTTTCAGTCTATCAGAACGATTCTCTGCTGTATCACGCAACTGACTAGATATCAGCCCCTCGTTTTTCAGACGAATCAATTCCGGGATAGACAGATAAGGCTTTGTATCGTCGATTGCCAAGTCTATCCTCGGAAAATTCACCGGGTATCTGCAAACTCTTTCCAGAAAATCAAACCATGTTTCCTTATTCATCATAAGGAAATTTTCATAATTCCTGCACCCCGAACCACTCATAAGAATCTGAAATCCCTCATACTGTGCATTTCCTGTCGGTTTCAGAATCTTGATATTGTCAAATCTTGCTATCAGTTCGTGTCCAGCAATTCCTTTTTCCTTACCATGCAGTTCCATAAAACTCAGTGGAATCCGCAAGATATCTTCTATGATTATGAACACGTCTACACCTTTGACAGTAATCTGACACCAGTCAATCAGTGCTGTCAAATCTTCTTTCTGACGAGTTACCCCCCTGTTAGTATAGGGGGGTTCTGAAATTTTCATTACCTCTGTTATCATCATCCCTGCCTTTCGTAGTATGCCGTGGCTTTCGCCACGTTCCCGGAACTTCCTCTACTCCCTTTGCTCCTTTCACGCTGTACGGAGCAGTCCGCAGAGAATTTCCGGGAACAGTCTCTACACGTTTCCTTTTCCGGTAACAACACGGATACCCTTGCAGGAGATTCTGTCCACCAATACCGGGAAGTTTCCTCTCTGCACATAAGGGGCATATACCGCTTCTTCTAGTTCTACCACTGTGTAAGGCTCTACCTTTGGAAGTTCTGTTGCTTCCAGACGGATATCTACGCTGTTTCCAAGTTTCATGCTTCCGAGGTGAAGTTTCAATGCTTCCACTTCCTCGGTTTTCTTCCGGGTTTCCTTATCATACTTGTAGCAGTAGTCTGCTCCCATGTAACGGAGTTCCCCGAACGCTTCTCTGACCTGTTCTTTTGTCAATGTAATCTGCATGCTACATTTCTCCTTTTTTGAAATCATGGTGAATGAGTGTCTGGTAAGTGTGACAAGTCCTTTTCATATCCACGTCTATATTTATTTCATTACTTTTCTCCTTACCTCTTAACCTCATCATAGACCTGTTTTTTCTTCTTGTCAACAATTATTTTACTTTTTCCCTTACTTTTTATTTTTGTATTTCAAACGCTTAACTATATCTTTTTATAACTTATTATAATTTTACCCTTACATTTATCCTTATCTTGTGTTATGATGAAAACAGAAACGAGGTGTGCATATGTTTGTGAATAAAGAAGCAGTAGGAAAACGAATTTTACAGATACGCAAGAAATACGGTTACAGTATGCAGAAGTTTGGGGAAATCATAGATAATGCCCCGAAAGGCTCTGTAAACAGTTGGGAAAAGGGTGTGAATCTTCCCAATGAGAAACGCTTGAAGCAGATTGCCACGTTGGGCAATATGACGCTGAATGAACTTCTGTATGGTTCATTTAAAGAATATGTAGATATGCTTATCACAGAAAAACTGGGGATTGAACTGCCGGAAGAATTTACCAGAACTTTCTATTCTCTTTTAGAGCAGAACGGATTTACCTACGGGGATGATGTCGAGATTGTCCGGCTTGTAAACGGCTTTCTGACTTATCATAACCTTACAACAAAAGAAACCGCCATTTTCTATCAGCCAACTGCATACTCCGGCGATTATTTTGACGGTATCATACAAAAAGAGGATTCTTCCGTTCTGGTCTGCCGGGCATATGCAGATAAGGCAAACAACACCTTACATATCATTCCGGCTTTTGAGAATGGACAGACTGAGGAAGTAGCAGACTTCTTTCATGCACTGAAAAGCATAACCGCTCCACACAACAACAATTATTTCACTTCCGGCTTTCTGACACTCGGACTGGCATTGAGAGATTCCAAAGTAATTATCTATGGAATTGATGAAAAACAGGGAACAGCACAGGTAATCCCTTACGAATATGATTGCGAATCAGACGCTTATATCCAGAATGAACATCTGTCATATACCAGACAGGATAGCTTTTTCCGAGAAGCCACGAAAGAAGCGGTCTATCGGAAAATGCAATCCGACAGAAGTAACCCATAAGATAAACAAGAGGACTTGCAAGGTTTGTGACCTTTCAAGTCCTCTTATGTATCATGATGGTATTGGCTGTGTCCGTTCCGTAAAGGACTGCCCTACGGCGTCTCGGCTTCGCCTTGTTCCTTTACCTCACTAATAATAATGTTCTGATAGCAGAACTCTTACTTATACTTTTATCTTACTATTCTTTCAATTTTTACCGTTTCACCATCAATATTATACTTAAAAAAATAAAATTTAATAACATTTCCTTCTGATACTTGTTCTAGATCACCTTTACACTTAGTACAATCTAAACTAACTTTTGTCGTATCAAAAAATAGACTACTTTCTTCCTTCTCATTTAGTTCTATTAAAAGTGTATCAAAAGTTTTCTCTACAACAACCCCACTCAAATGAAACCAATGAGAATTATCATCTCCACTAGAACGCAACTCCATATTTTGACGATTCTCCTTAAAAACATTTCCTTTTACGCCAAGCACAATTAATACTATTGCAAGCAAAAGTATGATTAACAAAATCAATCGTTTCTTATCCATTAAATGTAGTCCCCGATATGTCTGTCCAACTATCAAAATCAAAATTCAAATAACGTACTGTATCCCCCCATCCATCAAATACCATCAATGTATGTACTGTATTTCCAGAATTATATGCTCGCAAAGTTGCATATCCCTCTGCTGCCATTGAATGCCCCGCACGTTCTCCAGTATCACTGCTAATTATACCACAATGGACAACTGCTATATCTCCTCTATCAATGCAATTAGTGAAAAAATTATAATTGGGACTATAGTCAGTATTTTGTGTTACAGAAACATTCTTTCCAGCACAAAAGTCCACAAATCCAGGTCCAATATTGCCAATAGTTGTTGAACCATATGTTATTCCTCCACTCTCCGATGAAACTGTCGTTCCTGTTGAATCCCAAATATCCATATAATCACCTGCAATATCTGTATAATCAACAGCATTATAATATGCACCACATGCTAATAATGCACTAACTGCACATGCATAATGTCCTGTTACACTTTCTATATACGGCTCATTAAAGGAAATAAATTCTTGAAGATGATTTGTTGAAACAAGCGTGTAGTTTTCATAAACTTCATCAATATCTAGCAAAACCTCATCCCAAGTAGCTGGGTCTTTTCCCCTACTCTCATTCAAGGACAGTACTGTTTTTTCTAATGTTTCACCATAATTCGTTCTAATCTTTCCCAAATTATCAACAATACCATATTCAAACGGAGCTATTTTATATATTTCAGAGGTATTTGCTTTTTCACTAAATACATTTGCTTCACTTTGATAAATCACCTCATATGGATTTGCTGAATTATTACCAAATGAGTATTCTGATATCAAAGATTCACACGTAGTATCAAAAACTACATATCCATATGGTTTGTTTTCTAAATTGTAATTTACAATATATCCAATAGCTTGACCTGTTGTATCATAAAATTTTCTCGGATTATTAGCAACAATATTGCTATTTTCTCCTATTCCCTTTGCAAAACGTTCTGCCATCTGTATCGCCAAATCATCCGTAACATTTACAACAGAAGTATTCTCCGATGCATGGACAGGAACTATTGACATAATAGTCAATATAAAGATTGTCAAAAGTGAAGCAAATCGTTTAAAAATTTTTCTCATAAATATCCTTCCTCCTTAGATTATATATTTACTTTAATATTATATCTTATTCCCTATTTTGTCTATATTTTTTTATGTTTATTTCAAATATTTCATTCTATTTTATTTTTATCAAACTATTTTCAAACAAATCCAAACAAAGAATCTCGGGGCAAATTTCGGTCAAATCAGGATAAATAAATATAACACTTTATATGTAAGTCAATTTTAAAAAAGCCTGTAATTCCGGGCTTTACAACACTTTGTAACACAATATAAACCAGTTCGATAATCCCTAAATCTGCACTGTAATTCCATAGAGCTACAAAAACATTAGACACGACCTCCTCCTTGTCTTCATATGGCAAAGCACTTCCAATAATATTCTCGACTATGTATACAACATATCTGTAGTATTTGTTCATACATATTTTTAAAGCGCGCTCATCTTTATTTTTTAGTTCGAGCATCAGTTGTTTCTCATCTATGTTAAATAACATGCTTCTACCTCATAAATTCAGTGAATACTATAGCAGTGGTTTAATAATGGGAATGTGTATTTTCAAAAAAGGGAACCGAGAAACCAAGTTAAAAAGCTTCAATTAAAATCAGGATAAGTACTCACCAGCACTTGAAATATTTTCCACTATTAAAATGTAATAGAAAATGATTTGATTGTAAAGGCATCAGAGGACAGATTAGTTACCATGCCGTAATAGTAATCTGTTGCCTGTGTCGTAAATCCTGAACGCAAACCACTTGCTGTAATCTCACGCACAAATTCTGATGAAGGTCCAGCTACGTATGCGCGTACTCTTGAACGATGAAAAGCAGAACGGCTCAAAGTGTAATTTATAGTTATGTATCTGCCGCTATTACAATAAAGTCCCATACTGTTATTTGATGGTGTTAATATGGCGACTTCGCCATTTTTCAATGTGATTCCGCGCCAAGTATATCGGGCATATGCATTTGGAATAACACCTTCTTCAACAACTTTCTGCAGGCTTTCGTCAGCAAACACAGTGTACTTCCATTCAATCATATTAGGGTCATCTGTAAGCGGCTCTGCTGCAAAAACATTAACACTTAGCGACAGCATCATAACGAGTGTTAGGATAAAACTGATTATTTTTTTATAAGCCTTCATATATGTACACGACTCCTTTCCAAGGTTCCCTTTGTAATAAGATACACAGTAAATATTGTAACGGTTGCATTTATTTAAAAAATTAAAAAAGATAATTTTTAATTTTTGTTTTTTGAATTTTTTGATTGGTAAAATAAGAAAATGGATTATAAAGAGTTGCACTCTAGGTACCTCCTACGTACAGAATAAGTATCAAATACAAAGGAGTGAAATCATTATGATTAAAAAATTAAGAGTAGCCGTGGATCACGGGAACCGGAACATGAAAACCTGTCATTTTATCTTTACCACAGGACTGACGGAACAGGATAAAAAGCCTGCCAGGGGAGAGAAGTATCTGAAATATCAGGGAAAGTATTATACCCTTAGTGAGAAGCGGATTCCGTACCAGAGGGACAAGACGCAGGACAGCCGGAACCGATTCTGGATTCTGACCTTATTTGCCATTGCAATGGAGCTGGAGCAGAAAAGCCAGATCCAGCCGGAGGATGTCATTCAGGTGGAACTTCCGATTGGGCTTCCGCCGAAGCATTTTGCAGAGCTTTGTGAGAGATATGAACGCTATTTCAAAGGGGACGGGAAGGTGCAGGAACTGTGCTTCAACGATAAAGTCTATCACCTCTGTATACAGAATGTAATGGCGTTTCCGCAGGATTATGCAGCCATGATGACGAGGATGATGGAAATCCGTGAGATTCCGAAAGTCGTAGGGATTGATATTGGCGGATTTACTTCTGATTATCTTCTGATGAGAAGTGGCAGACCGGATATGGATTATTGTGATTCTCTGGAAAAAGGTGTGATTACCATGTATAACGATATCATTTCCAGTATTAACAGTGAATATGACATGCTTCTGGAGGAGGCAGATATCGACAGTATCATCAAGGGAAAAACGCAGTATTATGAGGAAGCTGTTGTACAGGCAGTAGAAACCATGGTTCAGAATTTTGTTACCGATCTTCTGAACAGCATCCGAGAGCGGGGCATTGATACAAAATCTACTTATACGGTGTTTATCGGCGGCGGAGCAGTGCTTCTGGAACGATTTCTGGAGCAGGCAGACCGGTTGGGAAAACATACCTTTATCCGGGATATGAAAGCAAATGCCGATGGATATGATCTTTTGTATCGCATGACACAGGCTGGAGTGTGATTTTATGGGAAAGAAAAATCCGTTTGTATTCACTATTGGTTTTGATAAGTCGGATCCAGATCACGTGTATGTGACAGAACTTCTGAATACGACAGAGAAAAAAGCAAAACTGATCGTTGCGGCAATTCTGGCATATACGGGAAGAACGGATGAGACAGGTAATGGCAGTATAAGCATGGAACCGGATATGCTCCGGCCAATGATGCAGCAAATCATCCGGGAAGAAGTAAGAAAGGTATTGGAAGGGCAGGACGTTTCTAAGATAAATAGAGAAATGCCCACAGAAGTTGATTTGATGGAAGAAGAACCGCTGCGGATGGATCAGACTATGAGACAGAATGTAGTGGATGCTATCAGTGCATTTCGCAGGGCATAAAAAAGCAGGAGAGATACACATGCTTATGGCAGTGTACTCTCCTGTTCTTTGTATCAGAATGGGAATAGACAGAAAACTCACAGACTATTCACAGATTACTCACAGATTGTCTTTGTATAATGTGTAGATGATGAAGGATACGGGAGAGCCTTAACTTAGGTTCTTGAATCCATCCAGAAGTCCACGCAGTGTAGAAAGGGCAAGCTGTTTCTGCTCCTCCGGGCAGGAATTTAGTTCTGCCATGATTTGCTGCATGGTAGAATCCGGGTTCGTTTTCTGGTTAGAAAATATAGCATCTATGGAAATATGTAAGTAAGTTGCCAAGGCATAAAGTGTTTCCAACTGTGGATTGCCAATATAGTTTTCAATATCAGAGACAGTCCGTAAAGAAATCTTTGCCTGTTCCGCAAGGCTGTTTTGCGAAAGATTGCGGCGGAGACGTTCTTCCCTGACTGCATCTCCCAATAATTTTTTCACCATCTATATCACCTCACTTAATGCATATATTTTATCGTAGATTAACACTATACGAAATGCGTTAAAGTGCGTTATGATAAGCAGGATAACACATGCACAAATAGAGAAACATGGAAGTAAGTACGACAGACATGAATGGACAGCATAAGATAAAAGCCAAAGAGGAACTGAATCTGTTAAAAAAATCTTATCCATACAATGTGTCGGAGAGAAGTTAGAATATGCAGTATATGAGATACTATCATCGCATATCCTACACAATTACATAGAAAGAGAAGTATCGGCTGGACTACGAATAGAGTGGTCCAGCCTTTCTTTTTTTCGAAAAAATGAAGGCAGTGTCACGTTTTGTTGCCGCTCACCGCCATCCTCGGAATTTTTTGGAACGTGATAAAAAATTTCGGAGGATAAAACAAATGAACAAAAAAACATATACAGGATCAAAGATACAAAATCACTTTACAGCATATCTGATACAGTTTGTCCGTGGAAAACGACATGATTATCTGGAGAAGAAAATCCAGATGGCTGATGCAGAAGAACTGTTGGAGGATATTGGACAGATGGAGGCAAGAATTGTAATCGAAGAATTGCTGGAGAACCAAACGAGGGAGCAGCTTTTATTGCAGGAGGCACAGGGGAAATATCCAGAATGGAATAAGATGTCAGATGAAAGACTGATGAAAGCGCTTCATACGCTGCGGGATGAAGAACGGAAGCTGATTTACCAGCATGTGTTTGAAGAACGTACTTTTGAGGAAATGAGCAGGCTAAACGGGTTATCAGAGGAGCGATGCAAGGGTATTTATTATTATGCAATCCGGAAGATCCGCAAGGTGATGGGAGGTGAAAACTAATGAATTTTGAACGATTACTTTTAAAGGCAAAAGAAGGAAATGCAGATGCGGTACTGAAGATTTTAGAGATATATAAGCCGCTTTTAATTAAGAATGCGATTGTGAATGGCAGATTTGATGAAGATCTGTATCAGGAACTGGTAAGTACATTGCTTCAGTGTATCCAGAGATTCCAGATAATTGAGTAAGTTATCTTAAACAAAGGCTGCAATCACTCTCAGGGGAGTAACATCCTCTGGGAGTGATTGTTTTTTGAAGGGTGATATTGCCTCAGTTCGAAGCGGCAGACGGTGTTGATCTATTATGTTGCCTGATGCTTTAATGCTCTTTTGTTGTTGCCAGTTCTTTATGAAGATGTAGAGCCATAAACACAGTAACAATAGCAGAAATTACATCGGCAATCGGTTGTGCATATAGTATTCCATTTATGCCCCAGAATGATGGGAGCAACAGAATGATCGGAACAAAGCAAATACCTTGTCGGCAAGCCCCAAGAACGAATCCGGCGGTGCCTTTTCCAAGTGCAAGAAACAGAGAAGAATACACTGTGTAAAATCCAAATACGAAGAAGGAAAATCCATTTGCCATTAGCGATTTTTGACCTACAGAAATCATCTCTGTATTGCCTTCTGTAAATTGCGAAATAATCTGTGTGGAAAATAGGGCTATTGTCAATCCCACAACTACACAAAATATTGTTGACCATAAGATAGAAGTTTTAATTGCTTCCCTGAGCCGATCAAACTTTTTGGCACCATAGCTAAAGCCGGCAATTGGTTGGAAACCTTTTAAGAAGCCGAACACAACCAGAGTTCCCATTGAAGTGATTCTTGTAACAGCGCCCATTCCGGCGATAACAGCATCTCCATAGATATTAGCTTCCCGGTTTATGAATGCGATAGAAAGGCTTGTAAGAAGCTGGAAAGTCAATGTGGGTATACCGATTTTCAGAATTTCAGTTATGATCTGCTTAGAAGGACAAAATTCCTTAATGGAAAATGTAAAAGCGCTTTTTTTCTGTAATGCATAAATTAAATATACAAGAGTAGAAGCCATTTGAGAAATTGCTGTAGCGATTGCCGCACCAGCAACCCCCATGTCGAGAGTATAGATGAAAATAGGATCTAAACCAATATTCAATACAGCTCCTAATAATAATGCACACATAGTTGTTTTTGCGGCGCCTTCACTTGCAACGATATTGTTCATCGTTACATTAAATACATTGAAAATACATGAAATAACATAGATTCTTCCATAAGAAAGGGCGTATGGCATAATCGTGTCTGTTGCACCTAACATGGTTAAAATAGGTTTCAAAAAAATTGCAGTTCCGATAATAATAACTGCGCCAATACAAACACTGCTGTATAATGCAGTACTGGCGACTTTACTTGCAGCTTCCCTATCTCCTCGCCCTAAAAGTCTTGATAAGTAGGAGGCGGCACCATTGCCAAACATCAGACCTAAACCAACAACTACTTGTCCTAAAGGAAACGCAATGGAAATTGCACCCATTTGACTCTCGCCAAGTCCTCCTATGAAATAAGCATCCACCAAATTGTAGAGAGCGTTAATAAGCATACCAATCATTATCGGTATACCAAGAGCCATTAGTGCTTGGGGAACAGGTGCATTTCCTAATAAATCCATTTTGTTGTTATTCTTGTTCATTTCAAATACTCCTTTCAATTAAGAATATAAATTATAGTAGTATAAATTATAGTATACTACGTGAGAGAATACTACTATAATTTATAGTAGTTGTCAAGCGTGTATCCTGCAATTTCCTTGACAAGAGGTATAAAATCAAATACTATAAATTACAGTATATATAACCGTAAGTATTTTATAGCTTTCGTGGATATAGAAAGTGGGTGAACTATGGCTACAATAGATTTAATTGTGTTAGGAATATTGAAAAAGGAACCGATGGGAGCCTATGATATTCAAAAATTAGTGGAATATCGTAATATATCAAAATGGGTAAAAATCAGTACACCATCCATTTACAAAAAAGCAATTCAGTTGGAGGAAAAAGGCTTCATTAAAGGAGAAATTGTGAAAGAAGGTAAGATGCCTGAAAAAGCAGTTTATTCATTAACAGATGAAGGCGAAAAAGAATTTGTAAAGCTTATGATGGAAACAGCCTCTAAACCCATTCACTTTTTTTTAGATTTTAATGCAGTAATTGTAAATTTGGATAAGTTACCGCCTGAAAGTCAACAATCATGTATTGCCAGTATTGAGGAAAATATTGAAATATTAAAAACTTATCTGGAGGAAAATCTTCGAGAGAAAGAGAATGATCCGGAAATCCCTAAGACTGGTATGGCAGTATTGCAACAGCAGATAGTTTTGGCGGATGCTATTGAAAAATGGATTATTTCTCTAAAAAAAGACTTTTGATGAAGAAGTCACTAGCTGATTTCTTATTAGGTCTGCAGGATTGGGAAGAAACAGGGATGGATGCCGACCTATGTTCCGGCTTTGTAGCCAGAACATAGAAATTTTCTTAGTGGGGAATCTCCCTCAAACCCGGTGCTCCTTATATCCTGCAGATTAAACTTCAAATTTATACCCATATCCAACTACTGTTTTTATGTAATTCTTGTCGCTGGAATACTTTTTTATCTTCTTGCGTATTTGAAAAATAGTGTTTTCCACGGCGTGGAAATAACCATTTGCTTTTTCATGCCAAACTGCTTCATAAATCTGTTGTTTAGTAAAAGCCATCCCTGGATTAGAATATAGCATATAAAGTACATCAAATTCTTTTACAGAAAAGTTAATGTCTTTTCGTACTATTAAGCCGTAGGTCGTAAAGGTCTGCGACTTTAACTTTACCCGGAAAGGAGCTGCCACATATATAGGCAGTGCTGTAATTTTAACAGTAACGGTCACCAATCTATGGGGATGGCTTGTATATCCGGCTGAAATGCTAAAAAATCAGTGGTTCTTATTTATCACTTCACTCTGCCCCGGTAATTATGTGTTTGCCGTTTCTGGCTCTTGCAGCTATTGCGATTCTACTGGTCTATTACCAGACTATTTGCAGGTAAAGCATTGCTCTGGTTTTGAATTTGAGTTTTGGCAGTCTAATAATAGCATTTTAGATTAGCTGTGATAAGGTGAAACAGATTAGGAGGAAAGTAAATTGCATTACAAAGACAAAAACCTACAGATAGATATTCGCTGTCATACTGTTTTTATGAATGATCAAAAGATTGAATTGAGTCTGAAAGAATTTACGGTACTAAAATATCTAACAGAACATCCTGGCTGGGTATTCTCTCACGAGGAGATTTATCGTAATGTCTGGAAGGAAGAACCGATTGACTGTGCTAATGCGGTTATGTGCTGCATTAGCCAGCTTCGTAAAAAGTTAAAAGTAGATTCACGGAACTGGAATTACATCCGCACCGTCCGAGGTGTGGGCTATAAGTTTCAACCACTCTCAGGGGAGTAACATCCTCTGGGAGTTTTTTGTCATATTTGTTGCACTTTTCGGCTCTGGTACGTACAGAAATAGAAAAGAAACATATCCCAAAATGTATACATTTTAGAAGTACGTTCCGGAAAGAGGGATTATATTTCAAAAAGGTTACACACACAGTTTTGAAATATACCAATAAAAGTGTGGATATTTTGGGACATGGAAAGGAGAAATGTGGATGCAGATATATGGATATCACCGTACCAGTACAAAGGAGCAGCATCTTGACCGTGGCATACAGGAAATTGAGCGGTACTGTAACGAGCATGAGATGGCACTTACGAATATTTTTACGGATCAGGAGACAGGGAAGAATTTTAATCGTCCGAGATATACCGTTTTAGTGGAGGATGTCCTGCGGCCGGGAGATATTTTGATTGTTACAGAATTGGACAGACTGGGAAGAAACAAGTATGACACCATGCAACAGATCCAGCGGATTAAGAACATGGGAGTGCGGCTTATGGTTCTGGAACTGCCGACTACGCTTATGGATTTATCTGTGATGGATAATGCGATGGCAAGGATGATGCTGGAAACAATCAATAACATGATGCTGGAGCTTTATGCTTCTATGGCGCAGGCAGAGCTGGAGAAAAAGGAGAAGCGACAGCGGGAAGGGATAGAAGCGAAGAAATTGCGGGGCGAATGGGATGATTATGGAAGACCAAGTGTGATGAAGCAGGAAACTTTTGATGAGAACTTTCAAAGCGTAGTTTCTGGAGAAACGACACCTACACAGCTTCGTAAAAATTTGGGAATGACGCACTCAACTTTTTATCGCTATCGAAAAACTTTTTATGAAAAATACCCGGAACTTTCAAATTCTGCAAATTAAAGTCCTATTACTTATATAGACCAAAGAATTTCAGGAGGAAAGAAATATGAGTGAAAAGAGAATAGGTACTTTAATTTATGATCCATCAATGGGAAGATTTGATATCCGGTTTGGGATTGAATCTTATTATGGAGGTCTTCATTGCGGAGAATGTTTTGATGTGAAGGTAAAGGATGCATGGATTCCGGTTCGGATTGAAATGGATGAAGACTGGTATCTGGTAGGGCTTCCTAAGACGAGTCTCAGTGGACTGACGGTTCGAATGTAGGAGGAGCATATGATGGAAGCTAAAAAGAAATATGAAAAGCCGGCATTCCGATTGGTGACAGATTTGGGGAGTATTTTGGAATGTCTGTATGAGGTATATGGAACGGATGGAACGATGTTGATTGCTGGGAACAAGTTATCGGATACGGTAATCTATCCGTTTATCCGCATGATTAAAAAGAAATGCAAAGCAGTGGATGCGGAAAAGCTGAATCTGATGCTCTGGAAGATTTATATGGTAAGTTCGAGAAAAGAAGAATTTGTGACGGCTGCTAAGAAAGAGCTGCAGCCTTATTTGACCAAGAAAGATGAAAAACAGATTGACACCACATATGACACCACATATACTATAGATAGGAGGCATTAAAGATGTCGAAATGGGATAAACTATTGACAAGAATTTGCTCATTATCGAAAGACCTTCGTTTTGATGAACTAAGAAAAGTATTAGAAAGTTATGGATATGAGATAAATGCTCCGAGAAGTGGGAGCAGCCATTATACATTCCGTAAAGCGGGATGCCAGCCGATAACAATACCGAAACACGAACCAATCAAGAAAATTTATGTTGAAATGGTAAAGCAGATTGTAGAAAGTGAGGCGAAAAACGATGAAGACACTGAATGATTATTTGGCAATGTCCTATCGCATGGAAATTGTGGAAGATAAGGATGAAGGTGGATTTGTGGTTTCTTATCCGGAACTGCCGGGATGCATCACCTGTGGAGAGACGATAGAAAGGGCAGTTGAAAATGCAGCGGATGCAAAAAAAGCATGGTTAGAAGCTGCACTGGAAGAAGGGATTGAGATTCACGAACCGGGAAGCCTGGAAGAGTATTCGGGACAGTTTAAAATAAGGATGCCACGCAGCTTACACCGGGATCTGGCGGAACACTCAAAAAAAGAAGGCATCAGTATGAATCAATACTGTATATATCTTCTTTCAAAGAATGATGCGCTGTTAGTAAAATAAATATACAAGAATATAGATGAAAAGAGCCGTCCGGATGGGCGGCTCGAAGTATTCTTTCTTTGATTAAAAATGATATTGTTCTAGCAGATAGATAGGAAGTGTTTGTACGTTTCCAACGGTTCCGCCTTTGGTATCACCTTTCAGATATAGTAGTTTATTGGCCTTCCCCTGTTCCAATGCCTTCAAGGCAGTAGATGCAGTTCCCTTACCGGCTTTAACTTCAATCAGATAGCGGATGTGAGTTTTCAATGTCTGAGCTACAAAATCAATTTCACCACCTTTATAAGTAGCAAAAGCCGGTGTCTCAAAGATAATTTCTTCCGGGAATTCCTGGCGTTTGGACAAGTTAATGTAAACATAGTTTTCGTTCAATGAGCCATCCATAGTTGATACAGTAGCACCAGTTCTGGAGAGATAATAATATGCAACTCCAAGATCCATGAAGAAGCAGCGGCTTCCCGGTTTGAAATTCAAGATGTCCAGTTCTGTGATTTTGCCACAGAAACCGATGATTCCAGAATGGTAAAGCCAGTTGATAGCACGATAGCAGGTTGCTTTAGAAAGATTACTGGAGTAATTCTTTGTAACGAGCTTTTGCAGTTCTTCACTTATACTGTCCTCATCTAATCCTTTCTTTTCACGAAGCAGAATACGGCAGATGCTTAAAAAGATGTTGGTAAAAACACTAATATCTGTGATGTCATCAAAGTACCGCATAGATTCGTTTAAGAAAATGCGGATGATTCTAACAAGCTCTTTTTGAGCTGCTTCCACGTCTTTTGTGTTAAGGTATGTTTCCACAACCTTTGGATAGCCGCCAATCTGTCTATAGATGTCGTAAACATTCTTTAATTCGTCATATAGTTCCGGTACGGTGTCATCTGCATGATCCAGTGGAAGTGATAGATACTTCTGAAAAAGCTGGTCATCCAATGCTTCCAAAAACTCTTTAAAGGAAAGGGTATAAATACGGATACTGGTAATATCTCCACTGGAGAATTTGAATTCCGGTTCCAGTACACGTCCCAGATAACTTCCAGTTACAATGAAATGCGCTTGAAAATAGCGGGTAAATTCTCGGATACGGTTGAATATCTCTGAGGATTCCTGAATTTCATCAATAATGATGACTGTATCGTTGGTATCTTCAAAATCCGGATCGAAGAGTTTAAAAGCATCGTGAAGCGGCTGCTCCGGTCGTTTTGTACCGGGAGTCCAGTCTGTGGCTTTTTTGTAACATTCCATAAATTGTTTGCCGGACAAATCAAACAGGTTAATGTAGATCTTGTGCCTGAAGTTCTCATCCGCAAATTTATTGATAATATATGTTTTTCCGACCTGTCTGGCACCATTCACTTCCAAGGTGCTGTGGACGGTATCGTTTTTCCAATCCAGAAGCTGATCGTAAACTTTTCTTTTCAGATACATGGGAAATGCTCCTTTCTTTCAACTGTTCCTATTATATCAAAATATGAATGGATAATATAGAGGGTAATTTCTGATAAATGATGAATTGTCTAGTCTGAGCAGTTCTTCACGGGTATTCCGGTTTCTGTCATTACTTTTTCGTACTGAAGAAGCTGTTCCCAGGTCAGCCATTCCGGTTTCTGATCTGTGGGAAAACCATTCCATAATTCTTTCATACGGGCAATATGGTTTTGAACGCTATGATTGCATAGGATAGACGGACTGCGATTTCCGTAGCCCAGATAGTATTCACAGTCAGACTGTAATTTACTTAACATCCGGTACTCGAATTCATAGGAACTTCTTTGATACGGAGCCGGATGAAATGTGTACTCCTGCTGTATGGGATGGGAAGGTTCTCCATCAATATGGTTAAAAGATAAAGAATAAAGATTCGGTTCAGGCTCTTTGCCAAGGTCAATATCCTTCCACAACTTTCCGAATTGGTCCTTATATACCGGACAGGAAAAATCATCCATGCCAGTATACTCAAGCACTAATTTTGTTTTTGCATTTTCATTCATTCTATTAGACCATCCTTTCCTTTATTGCAGACATTGAGGTATATTATTGGGCGCTGTTTCTGCATTCCACTGCAGCTTCGCACGTACATCCATCAGGATGATTCCTAACTGGTTTTCTCCGCAGTTATTGACTTTGCCCCAGAAATAGTCACCCCAGTTGTTTCCTTCAATAAGTGTGGACTCTCCGGTTGCAAGAAGTTTATCCCGGAGTTCCGGGTTCTGCATGAATTTGCACATGCAGATTTCATACATGAGCCGGACTTTCACTTTTTCCCAGTCCGGGCGTAATGTAAGATCTCTGCCGAGTTTCTTTGCATCAGAAGGATTATGCATCCGAAAAATACAGAATTTGCGTTGCTCTCTCGCAGAGAGTGTTTTCTGCGCTTGAAAAGCAGCTTCATTATTTGCATAGGTTTGTCCCATGTAAGAGACCGGTGCCGGATAGAAATTGCTTAGAAAAGCATAATCTCCCCGAAATTCATTGATCTGTGTAGGTATGCGCTTGCTTGTATTTGTTTGATTCATTATAAATTCCTCCTTTGTAAAAGAGGTGCGGCCTTTCAGCCACACCTCAAAATAATTCTCATCTATTGCAGAGATGGTTATGCAATCATCTCCAAAAATTCAGCTTCTGTAAGAATTGGAATACCAAGGCTCTGGGCTTTTGCCAGTTTGCTGCCGGCTTTTTCCCCGCAGATCAGGTAATCGGTTTTCTTTGTTACAGAGCTGCCAGGTTTGGCACCAAGCTCCAGAATCTTATCGTTGATACCGTCTCTGGTAAAATGCTCCAGTTTCCCTGTTGCTACGATGGTACATCCTGTAAATTTGTTTTCTTTTGTCATAATGGTCTCTTCCTTTCTTTGTTCAAATGTGAATTCGTTCTGTAAGTTTTTCCATAAATCAAGATTTGCTTCATCTGCAAACCAGGAATGGATGTTGTGATTTAAGATTTCGCCAAAATCCTCTAACTGAGTGAAGTCGTAATCTCCGACAGCCGCCTGTTCAAATGCAGTTAAATTTCCGGAAAATACGGTGTCCAGAATCCGGCTTTTGGTTCTGCCGATCATAGGAATATCCATGGAAACCAGATAGCGGACAAAGCTGGTCCTCCGGCTGGCGTTGATGGATTCCCACAAGCGGTCGAAAGATTTCTCACCATATCCGTCCAGTGCCACAATATCTTCCCGGTGTTCCTCCAGATGATAGATGTCCTGAAAAGAGTGCAGATAGCCCAGATTCAGGAATTTTTCTAAAGTGGCTTCTGACAGTCCTTCGATGTTCATTGCCTTCTTGCTGGCAAAATGGACAAACCTTCTTGTGATCTGGCTGTCGCACTGCGGATTATCACAATGCAGAGTTTCTACGGTGCGACCGTCGCTGGTCTTACGGCTGTAGGTTCTGGTTTTGGAACCACAGCAAGGGCAGACCGGAGGCGTGATGTCGGTATACCTTCCACGATCCAGATTATCCTCTATATGTGGGATGATCATGTTTCGTTTGGAAACAAGAATCCGGCATCCGGGTACAAGCTCCAGATTTTTGATAAAGGTCAGATTATGAAGGGAAGCTCTGGAAACATCACAGCCGTCAATCTCCACGGTATCGAAGATGCCAACCGGAGCAATCTCTCCGAATCTGGTCGGTGTCCATTCAATTTCACGCAAGAAAGTTTCGTAGGTATCATCCTCAAACTTATAGGCGAGGCCGTCCTTATAGTGGTGTCCGGTTTTTCCGCAGCTTTTGGAGTAGCTGAGACTGTCAAAAATCATGACAATGCCATCGATAGGAAGATGTAAATTTGCTGCTGTGGATACCAATTCCTGAATGAATTTCTCCGCATATTCTTTTGAAAGTCCGGTTCCTGAAATTGAGAAAAACGGGCAGTAACCAAAGCCCAGGTGTGTTAAACCTTCTAATTTGCAGGCTCTGCTGTCCGGGAAGGGAACATCCTCCATTCCTTCTAATACATTGAACGGAAGAAAGCGAACACAACGTCCGATACAGTTCTTCGGAT
>NZ_JRFU01000048.1 GCF_003122485.1 Eubacterium ramulus | reverse complement strand
TCCGTAATCCTCCTTTCCCTGCGTTCAGGCATAAAAAAAGAGAATGACGCTTATGTTCATTCTCAAAATAGATGCAGTTTCCTGCAAAATAAAAAAAGCCAGAAGTCCCTGCTGCTTGTTGGGCATAGGAAAACTCCTGACTACGTTTCAAACCTAAACTGCGTGTGATAAATCCTTTCCGGATTGACACAAATAATTGATATAAGAACAGTATAACACTAGATGTAGTATATGTCAAATGAAATAGATTCCTCAATGAAGCTTTTGCCTTATGTTGATGACAAATTTGTCGGCTACAGGAATAAAAGCGTTCAGGATTTCAGATTTGCCCTAAGCGAAGGAATTCGTAGCCAGGTATTTTTTGCCACTTTCGTGGAGAAAGTCGAAAACCAGATAAAATCAATCTCTGTCATAAATGCCTCTAAACTGTTTTTACATCGTAGTGGTTATGCAAGTTCTAAATTTAAAAATAATTTTCACGAATAACTAACTTTTCTATATGCTGAATTGTCATAAAATATAGATTATTAAATTTGAAAGCAGATTGAAGGTGATAAACATGAGAAGTTATAAACGGTATACCAGGCGAAAGAGACTTTTGAAGCAAATCGCTGTGGTTGCTTTATCTCCTAATCGGGTATTCACGAAAGAACAGATCTATCAGCATATCTATGAGGAAGCGGAGTCAGAAGTGAATAACCGAATTTACGGTCTGATTAAGAACTTGAGAAAGAAAATAGAAGAAAATCCGGAAACACCGCACTACATAGAAACGATACGTGGTGTTGGTTATCGCTTTCGGGCATAAAAGGAGCCGTCCGGCAATGGGCGGCTCGAAGTGTTTCTCTTGTTGTTTATTTATTGTTTTTTTCGTTGTATACTGATAAAACGAGGTGATAAAAGTGGCATATAGAATTTTGATCGTGGATGATGACATCGAATTATTAAAGATGTTAAAGAACTATTTTGAAATCAAACGATATGATGTAATGATGGCAGAAGATGGCACAGATGCTTTGGAAAAAATCCATAAGAAACCGGATATTATCTTGCTGGACATCAATATGCCTAAAATAGACGGATTAGAAGTATGCAGACGTATCCGGGGCAAAGTAACTTGTCCCATTATCTTCCTGACGGCAAAAGTGGAGGAGCAGGACAGGGTAAACGGGCTTTTATCCGGTGGGGATGACTATATACTGAAGCCGTTTAGTCTGAAAGAACTGGATGCTCGTATTATTGCACATTTGAAGCGTGAGGAGCGTCATAAAGGGAAGTCTGAATACAGATTCCACGGAGACCTCAGTATTGATTATGGAGCAAAGAGGGTTCAGATCGGTGAAAATGATTTGGAGCTTACGAAGCTGGAATATGCAATCATTGAGTTTTTGTCCATGAATCCAGGACAGGTTTTTGACAGGGAGCGGATATACGAAAAGGTGTGTGGTTATGATGCGGAAGGTGACAGCCGTGTTGTTACGGAACTGATCCGGAGAGTGAGAAAGAAACTGGCGGAATATACGCAGACAGAATACATTGAGACAGTATGGGGGATGGGGTATCGATGGAAAAGATAAGAAATTTATCCTTGAAAAAGACAATGGTTTTATATACGATACTCAGCTTGATTGTCACTTTTTTTCTTTCTGTGTCAATTATTGAGATTGCCGGGCAGATACAGGAGGAGGTCTGGTGGAAGTACGTGGATCAGGACGAGTATTATCAGGCAATGAATGACCGCAATGAAAATTTTGAGGTAGTGGTACCGAGACCGAATCAGAGTAAAATGAGCAGAATGGACTGGCATATTTCAGAAACCTGTGATTTCCTTCAGACGTACGGAGTATTGCTTTTTTCTTTTGCCGGATGTGGAATTGCGGTCAGCCTGTTTTACAAAAATAAATTAAAGAGACCGATTCAGGAACTGAAGATGGCATCACAGATGATTGCGGAGGAAGATCTGGATTTTCATATGGCTTATGAGAACGAGGACGAGATGGGGATGCTGTGCAGGGAATTTGAAAGGATGCGTGGGCAGTTGGAAGAAAATAACCGTAGACTTTGGCAGATGATCGAAGATGAGCGGGTACTGCGTGCAGCGATTGCCCATGATATCCGCTCGCCGCTTGCAATCATGCGGGGATATCAGGAAATGCTTTTGGAATTTGTTCCGGAAGATATGCTTGATCAAGAGAAAATGATGGAGATGTTAAGGGGCGGTATGCTTCAGATTGAACGGATGAACCATTTTATTGATAGTATGAGGAAGATGACGAAATTGGAAGAACGGGAATTAAACTGTTCCGTGGTAGATATCCGGCAGTTGATAAACCAGATAGAAGCTCTGGCAGAAGTCGTGGTGGAAAAATCAGAAAAGAATTTTACAGTGACGACAGTGAGAGAATCTGAAATACTGACTGCGGATGAGGAAATCATCATGGAAGTAGCGGATAATCTGTTGGCTAACGCATTCCGCTATGCCAATCAGGAAGTTAGGCTGAAGCTGACAGTGACACCCCAATATCTGAAAATGAGTATCAGGGATGACGGAATTGGATTTCAGGAAAATATCGACAGGGTGACACAGGCGTTTTATCATGAGAATCCACAGGATGACTTAAAGCATTTTGGAATGGGTATGTATATCAGCCGTATCTACTGCGAACGGCATGGTGGGAAACTGCTGATAAAAAATGTAGCAGATGGCGGTGCGGAAGTTGAGGCAGTGTTTAAAAATTATGTATTAGAAGAACAACAGCAGAAATAAATGGCTGTTGTTTTTTTGTTGTGATTTGTAGGCTATGCTGTTTGTAGAAAAAAGAAAGGCGGGATGACTTATGAAAGCAATCATAAAAAGGAATCTGAAAAATTATCTTAAAAATCCGATATTCTGGATCGGTTTGATTGTTGTTTTAATCAGTATGTACCAGACACTTGCACCCTATCTGTCCATTCATTACGTGAAGTCGGATGAAACCTTCAGGAAGGTAAAAATGGCCTCCGATGGGGATGTTATGGAGGGATGTATTCCGGCAACACCGGATAAGGAGAGAGAACTGTGGGAGAAAGAGATTGTAAAGATACTTCAGGACACAGAGAATGGGTTTGGCATGTCGGAAGTAGAGGCGGAGGCAGTGATATCTGAGATGAAACAGATGAAGATTACGGAGGCGTGTCAGTATCTGAAAACGGAATACCACTTTAATGGTGCCAATTATGTGTATGAGGACGTTTCATGGTATCAGGGAAGCCCGGAGGAAGTCAACCGGTATATCAGAGAAAATCTTGAGAAACATCCATTCTCCTATTATTTCGGAAGAAAATTTACAGATTTTGCAAGCCTGCATATGGCATTCTTTGCAACGGTTCTGCTGGCGTTTTTATTTTTCCAGGATATGAGGAAAAATACTTATGAATTGCTGCACACCAAACCGATGACGGCTTTTCAATATATTGCCGGGAAAATAAGCAGTGGATTTCTCATTATGACGGCGGCACTGGTCATTATGAATATCGTATTTATCATTTTGTGTTACGCCACGGCAGTAAAATCAGGATTTGCTATGAACATACTGGATTTTGTTCAGAATTCGATCCTGTATGTCCTGCCGAACATCCTGATGATCTGCTGTGTGTATGCGGTTACAGCGCTGCTGTTTAAGAATCCGCTTCCAGCGGTTCCGGCGCTGGTTCTTTATATCATTTATTCTAATATGCTGACATGGGATAGCAAAGGACAGTGTCATGCAAGACCATTCTCTATTATGGTTCGATTTCCGGGGAATTTTTTTGAAACGGAATTGCCACATCAGGTATATCTCAATCAACTGCTTCTTGTGGCAGCATCCATACTGCTCATGTTTATAGCGGTGTGGATGTGGAAAAGGAGGAGAGTATATTGAAGAAAGAAGTAAAAATATGTATGCCATATTATAAAATTGCATATTCAATCGCTTTTGTTGTGATATTGAGTGCAATCCAGCCTGTTGTATATGCGAATGAAATCGGGCAGGCAGTAGAAAGAGCTGTTTCGCTTCTGGCAGTCGTTTTCTGTGCAGATACTTATCTGGTGGAAGTGCAGAGCAAACGCTCGGAAGTATTCTGCCTTTATAATCTAAAAAAGCAGGCAGGGGTAGTTTATAAAAGACTATTTGTGCAGGTAGCTTATCTGATTGGAATCAGTTTGTTGGCATATGGACTCTTTTATTGGCAGAAACCGGTGAATCTGACAGAAGAATTAGATGGCGGTGCCTTGTTTGGAATTTATTGTATTGCGATTCCCGGAACTGTTTTGTTTTGGAGTGTGCTTTCCGTAACTGTCAGCAATCTGGTTCGAAACAGATGGATTGGTATGGGTGTCGTGCTGCTTTTCTGGTTTTTCTCTATTTCCGGAAAGGCAACTCAGTTTTTGAAAAACTGGGGACCATTTTCCTACGGAACTTGTGATTTCGGTAAGCTGACAGAGTGGAGATGGCTTGGCGGGAAGGTGCTGTGCGTGGTATTTGCGGGGATGATGCTTGCATTTGTTCCTAAGATATTAAAGAAGAGAGGGTAAGATTATGAGTATAAGAATAGACGATTTAACAGTAACATTTAAAAATGGAGTGACAGCGGTAGATCATGTGGATCTGGAAATCCCACATGGGATATTTGGTCTGTTAGGTGAAAATGGTGCAGGAAAAACAACGTTGATGCGGGTGCTTACAACGGTGCTTGCACCCACAAGTGGAAAAGTTCTGTTAGATGGTACGCTATATTGCGAAGCAAATTACGAAAAGATACAGAAAAAGATTGGGTATCTGCCACAGGAAATTGATCTGTATCCGTCTTTGACTGTTCGAGAATGTCTGGAGTATATGGGAGATCTGGCTGGAATTGAGAAAAGAGAAAGCAAGAAAAGGATTGATTACTATCTGGAGAAGACCAGTCTTGCAGACCATCAGAAAAAGAAAATGCGGCAGCTTTCAGGTGGAATGAAGCGAAGAGTTGGATTAGTGCAGGCATTACTCCATGAGCCGGATTTTTTAATTGTGGATGAACCAACAACAGGGCTCGATCCGGAGGAACGCATCCGTATCCGTAATTTACTGGTAGATTTTGCAGAAGAACGCACCGTATTATTTTCAACGCATGTGGTGGAGGATCTGATGGCAACCTGTAATCAGCTTGCGGTTATGAAAAAAGGTAGATTCCTTTATACAGGAACAATGAGGGAATTATTGAATAAGGCAAGAGGGCATGTATGGGAATGCTGTACAGAGGACGAAAGCCTTGCAAGAGAATTAGAAAGAAAATATCATATTTCCAGTAAGCAGTATACGGAGGAAGGAATTAGATTAAGACTGTTAGGGGAGAATATGCCGTCAGAAAGTGGATGTATAGCTTGTGACGTAACTTTGGAAGATGCATATATCTATGTAACCAATCGATAAACATTGTTAATGAGGAGTGAAAGCTAAATGCTAAGAAAAGCAGGTGATGTTATGGGAAAGTGATGATTCTTACCATTTCTGATTCCGAAGAGGGAATCCTGAATAAAATTAAATCAGTTCTAGCCTGCGAAAGTACGTTAGAAGTTATGGAGATTACAAATTCTGAAAAGTTGACATTCCAAGGTTTGGAAATAGACCAGCTTCAGCGGAGCGTAATCAAAGATGGTAAGGTTGTGGAACTTACCAGACATGAATATGACCTGCTTTTTTATCTGGCCTTATCCCCCAATCGGGTATTTACAAAAGAACAGATTTACCAGCATATTTATGAGGATGTGGAGTCAGAAGTGGATAACCGTGTCTATGGGTTAGTCAAGAATCTGAGAAAGAAAATAGAAGAAAATCCGGAAGAACCGCACTACATAGAAACGATACGTGGTGTAGGCTACCGTTTTCGGGCATAAAAAGAGCCGTCCGATTGGGCGGCTCGAAGTATTTAAACAGCAGTTTTCTTCACTGCCTGTTTATAGTTACCGGTAGCATCGTAATCTCCAGAGAGGAGCAGATTCTGGCGAAATTGCTCCAGTTTGATCTTGAAGCGTTTCCCATCCTCAACAGTCGTAAGCATGGTAAGAGCTTCTAGCATTCCCTGAATATATCCGGTTAGCAGGTAATATCTGCAGGGTTCTTCCGATGGTGAGATATTGGACAGGGTTTCTTCCAGATGTTCCTGACGTTCCCTGAGCCATGCATCCCAGACATCCAGTTCCAAATCAGTCATGGTGTTCCTCCTTTAAATCTGATGATAATCGTCTTTGGTGTGGAGGGGAGAAGTTTCATGCACAAGCATTTTTCTGCTCCAGATCCAAATATGGATTTGTAAATTCAAAAATAATAAGTTCATCCGCATCGAACATGAGCTCCAACTCTTTTAGTGTAGCTGCTGGATATCCGCAATCTCTGAATCGTTCTAATACGTCTGTTTCCGTTTCAAATGGTTCACCGTCTTCCAGCTTTTCTCCGATTATTAAGCCACATGGAGTCAATAGGCTTTCTTCATATAAGCGGACACAATATCGGTCAGGGAAAAATAGGTGTGCTTCATCCGTGTTATAATAAATTCGTTCTCCAGGTTCTATGCTTTGCATCACAAAGGGAACATGATATGCAGCGGCTATCGCCTGATATGCTTCATAAAGTGGAGTCCATGCTGTCTCTAAAGAAAGTAGAATATACGTATCATTCCATTCCATGTAGCTGACATTTCCACGAAGAGATATTCCGGTGGAATCTATTTTCTTGTGGGAAAATAAATTGCCAATCCAGCATAAATCAGGATTCTGGTTCAGAATGATGTAGGTTTCCAGGTCCTCCCACAAGTCATATAGTCCTTCCGGATTTCCTTCTGTATAAAAGATCACATCATCACAGCAGATATTTGCCATTACACATCCACCTTCGTTCCAAAAGTTTCACCCATATTCTGGTTGGAAACCGTAAGGTTTACAGGGGATAAGGTGCCAGAGGCAAGCCATTGTTCGATTGCATCAATTACCTGCTCCAGCGTGTCGTTATAAGCCACATTGCAGTCTTCCAGTCGGAGAAACTGCAGGTATGCTTCATGAAGAAGGCTTGGATCATCACGCAGCGTTTCATATGGAAGGTTGCAGAGTCCGATTCTTTCCTCCAGACGTTCCATGGAGCGGCGGATGAAGTCGCAGGAAATAAATTGTTCCCGGTAGATGTTATAAGCAGCTTCAAGCTGGTCATAGGTCAAAATAAAGGAGACTTTTTCGCAAGGATTAGATGATTGTTCTTTCATGGTAAATTCCTCCATTCATATTACAATTGGCTGGTGGTACGGATTCTCTTTGTTCGGGAGTAAGATGCACCAGCAATTTCCAGCGCAGGTCGATCTCCCGGTGAATCCAGGTGTCATTTTCATAAACTTCATGTGTCAAAAGGTTATAAAGAATCGGTTCTTTTTCTATATCATCCAGATCTGCGACCAGGCAGGTTGCCTGATTCACATAGGGCCAGAGTGCCTGTTCGACCATATGGCGTAGTTCCAGTATCAGAGGATACATTTGTCCTACATCATAGGTTTTGGACATGCAGGAGCTGATTTTCTTCAGCATCCCGGAAGTTTGTATCATCTGGTTGATGACGGTACATTGTTCATCCACATCTGCATCCGGATTCAGGACCAGCCGGTGGAGCAGCACAGATTTTGCATAGGCAGAAGCGGTCAGGTTGATGTTTCTGACCAGTTCTTCATACGGCTGCTTATACTGTGTCTTCAGCACTTCCAGAGGCACATGTTCCCGGTTCTTCTTTAAGGTGGAGAGGAGCCCCGAAAGGCAGCTCTCCAGTTCTTCCATTCTTGTCAAGCACACATCGCCTCCATCTCCATCGGAACACGGGTGTAGCTGAGACGGTAAATACTGTTGCAGGTCTCAAATACCACACCGTTTTCGGATACTTCCAGAATACTCTGCACCGGACTGGTAACAAAGGTCTGGTTATAACTATAGATCCACGCCCGTTCTCCCAGATGGAGGGGCAGGGACAGGATTCCGGTGAGGACATATTCTTTCTTTTGGGTGGTGTGTAAGGTTATATTTGTATTCTTCATTGATTTCACGCTCCTTTCCTTACTTAATTTTGTTTGCAATTACGGCAGCGACCAGTTTGGCGCATCCCAATTCCATCTCGGATAAGTGCTGTCCGGTTCTGGAACAGAGAAGAAGTGCCAGCGGTTCTTTGCATTCCCTTAAAATCGGGAAAAAAGCACAAACCGGCTGACGGGCGTTGGATACCGGGTAGACAGGGCAGTTCTCAGCAAAGATATGTTCCTGGCCGCCCACAACCAATTCGGCGAGTTCTTCTGTAACGGGAGTGCCTTCCGGAAGATAGATGCCCGCAGATACGAGGATGTGATTCTCACTGCAAATTGCGATACCACAGTGGATGACACTGTAGAGGACGGAAAGATAGGAAGACATTTCCTCTTTTCCGTTTAAGTAGGCAGGGCATTTGCGTAAAAGCAGCTCCATGCCCACATTTTCCAGTTCCAGTGCATCTCCGTCTGAGAGCTTCATTTGTTTCCGGATTTCTGCAGGGATGACAATACGCCCCTGAGAGTCCATAGTCCGGATGAGTGCAATATTCATAACTAAAGTCTCCTTTCTTAAAAAGAGGAGAAGCAGCAAAGTACCGCTTCTCTTCTGAAAATTTAGGCAGCGTAAGGCGGAGCCTGTGCTGTCTGTTGCATTTGACTGTTCTGCTGGTCTGCCAGCATCCGTTTCCCGTTATTGATCAGTGATGCAGCAATCACCGTTTCCCAGTTGGAAATATAGGAATCCGTCCGCTTCAGAAGCGTGAACAGATCCATGTCGGTAAGCTGGATGGCTGTTGTCTTTTCGGACTGGAAGCTGCGTGGCTGCATGTAGGAACCACCGTTCTTAGTCTGTGCTTTGATGCCTTTCCCATTTACAATCTGGATTTTCCAGGGGCTTTTCATAGGCTGCCCTTTGGAATCATAGGGATGTCTGGAGATATAAAACATCTGGGCTGTGGAATAACCGTTCTGATCGGGATTGCCGTAGATCTTGCTCTGGCTCCATTCAAATTCCTGAAAACCGGAAGTAATCCGGGTTAAGAGGAACTGAATCTGTTCCGGTGCCAGGTTGAAACGGGTGATGATGTTCCGGTCTCCGGTACCGTTGGAATAATCCTGAATGGTGACGCAGATTAAAGAATGTACTTTATGCCCGTTTTCCTGATATTCCCCTTTGGCATGTAGCTGTGCATAGCTGCCGAGTGGTGCGTAGCGGAGCCGGTCATAAAAGGCAATGAGTGCCCGGTCATTCTGGATCTTGCAGATCTGGTCGGTAATCCGGTTTTGATAAGTTTCATTCATGAGTGTTCACCTTCCTTTATTTGAGATGCTGTTTGACAAGCTGTGCCATATTCTTTGGAAGCTCTTCCAGTTTCGTGATATCCAGGAATCCGTCCTTGTAAATCCGGCGGATATTTTCCTTATCGTCACCAATGGCAGCCGCAAACAGGATGACATCCCGTTTTTCGTATTCTTTCTTGATGCCCCGCAGATCTGCCTCTGCTTCCGTCCCGCTGTAGCCGTAATCGGCTGGCTGACCGTCAGAAATCAGGATCAGCAGCTTCTGAAGCTCCGGGCGTGTGCACAAATGCTCTGCTACGAAGCGGAGAGCTGCGCCATCCCGGTTCCCGTTGCGGTCGCACATATCCATCAGCCGGTAACAGTCCTCATTGTCCACAGAATCAAATTCTGCATAGGAGTAAAGAGCAACGCCGCCTGCATCCGTGGAATGTCCGTAAATGGTGATAGGGATACCGAGGCTTTTACAGAAATCATAAAGGACAATGGCAGTCTTTCTTGCGTGTGTCATCCGGTCCCCCCAACCCATCGAACCACTCTCGTCAATCAGGAGGGCAACAGCCAGACGTTTTTCCTCTCCCGGAAGTCTGGTTCTGGTAAAGATGGTTCCGTCTGTCTTATAGAGAGCATGGGAGTCCAGACGTTTTCCAAATAGGAGATTCTTTTGCTTTCCGCCCTGCTGTTCTTCTTTCAAAAGCGGTAGGATGGTGCTTTGCAGCTTTTTGGAAGCCCGCAGGAGCGGGGGAGCAACTGTCTGGTATTCATTCTTCAGGTAATCGGAAACACTGGTCAGGCGATGGATGGTAACATGGATGCCTGCATGGGCATTGCCGTAATGAATATCATTGGCTGTTTTTTGCAGTTCCTCGGTCAGTTCCGTCTGACAGTCTTCCTGCACCTTTTCTGCAGCCACATCGTTCAAGATCCGGAACAGATCCTCTGCAGCATGCTCATAGCCGCTGCCCTGATACTGACTGACATAAGTGACACCGGGGTTGTTTTCATCCAGAATGGTATTGGTCTTTGTAAGAGCGATGCGCCCGCCTTCTTCCGAAAGCACCTGTTTGGCTTCCTCTATAGCATCCTCTTTGGTACGTGGACCGGAAGGAGCATTGCCCTCATCATTCCCGCTTCCTTTTGGGGAAGCTGGTTTGATATTCTTTGGAATGGCACCGCTTTTTCCGGTCGGAAGAGGAGCGCCGCTGCTGACTTCATCCCCTAGAAGATCTTCCAGAGCATCGGCAGCGGAATCCTCGCCATGCATTTCCAATTCCTCCCGTGTTTTTTCGATGAGCGGCTGGATATAGTTCCAGGTCAGGGCTAAGAGCGCATTGGAAACCAGCATCCGGTCAGTGCCTTTTTCCGATTCCATTGCCGTATCCAGAAGATCGGTACAATCGGAAATGGTATCCAGATAATCCCCCTGATAGCCGGTGGGATTGTTGATGTTTCCGGTCCGGCAATAGGAAAGGATCAGGTTGGCAATGATGGAAAATGGCTGGTATTCTTTGTCAATTTGTTCCTGTATGGAAGGAATCTGTTCGGACATACGCAGGTTATTGAGTTCAATCCCCTGTCGGAAGGTGCCGTGGAATTCCTCACACATACGGTCTTCAATATGGATGTCTTCCAGAATGTTTTGAAAAGTTGCGGCGCATCGTGCCAGTGTCAGGCATCCGGCTTTGTCCTTTTCTTCTAACACTTCTTTGATCTCCTCCAGTGCTGTCTGATAAGCTGGAAGGGATAGCTCCGGCTCCTTCGGATAGAAGGAACCGTTTTCCAGACTCCTCAGATGAACAGCGTGGGCTGTGAAATCAGAATAGAGTAAGTGCCCCACTTCATGCCCGGTGAGCCCTGTCAGGCTCTGGGAACGTAAGAAACGGGTGGGGAAAGACTGGGTGATCGGGTTCGCTGCGTTGAGATGTACCTTATAATTGTCGGTATATGCAACGCCTGCCTGTTCGGAAATGTCCCAGTCCAGCAGTACCTGCAGTCCATACCGGTAACGTCCGGTAACGGCTCTGGCAAGGGAGGTCTGGTACTTCTGATAGGCAGCGGAGAGGAATAACTCCTCATCCGCAATGGAATCCTCTTTTGCCCGGATTAGTTTCTTTAAATTTCTTTGGCTGTGATTCACGTGATATTCTTCCTTTCTTTTCTTAGATTTTTTGTCAGCAGTTCCTCCATCGTGCAGCCGTAATACACAGCAAGGCGAAGGACGGCATAAGCCATCGGGGAGGAGTTTGCATTTTCATAATTCATAATGGTTTTCGGGGGAAGATTTAAGATTCTGGCAACTGCCTTTTGTGATAACTTCGGTGTTTTGGCTTGCCGGAGATAAGACAGATTATCTGCCAGATGCTTTCGGATCTGGGCTTCTGTGAGTGCTGCTTTTCTCATAGGCGTGTCCTACGCAGCAAGCACAGTATCCAGACAGCTTTCTTCCACTTCCGTACGGTTCTCAGCATCGGCAGAGGCAGAGGCAAGCACCGTGTAACGGGCCGCTTCCCGGATATCCCCGCAGACCATGTAGGACTGCACCCAGGAAATCAGCTCCCTCATGCCACAGCAGCCATCTGTAATGAGATTTTCCCGGCAGTAGACAGCCATGGATTTGACAATGCGTGTCATCAGACGTACCGTTTTTGCATCCTTGCATCCGGTAACAGCCATGGCACGTTCTACCTGTGTATCCTCATCCGGTTCATCCAGATCAATCACAAGGTTCATTCGGGAAATGACAGACTGGTTCATCTGTTTACAGCCTGCATAGTCATTGTTTGTGGTGATTACGATGGTCGTATCCGGATGACGGTGGATGGTTTCTCCGTTTGGAAGATATACGCTGTTACAGCGGTCTAAAAGGGAGTTAAGTCCAACCAGTACACCGGGATTAGCAATGACCGTAGGCTCCTGTATCTCAAGAATATACCCATAGCGGATGGCTTCGACTAGAGGCGTATCCACATACTGGAAGTTCTGTCCGGAGGTGTGTTCCTTATAATAGCTGTGCATTTCATCAAAAATCGTATCGATCAGCTTCTGGTAGGTGTCCTCGGCAGAAATTTCTTCATCATAGTTTCCGGTCAGCTTCTGATAGGCACCGGAGGGATCTAACTGGATTTCCTGAAAAGACGGGTACTGCCGCTGAAGCCGGGTGCGTTTTCCGTCCACATCCGGAAGAATCTGACCTAAAAGGTCGAATACCTCTGTATTTGCGGAACAGGTAATGCAGCGGTAAGGAAGGTGAAGTGCGGAAGCAATGGCTTTGGCTCCTTCGGTCTTTCCGGTACCTGCCGGTCCCCGTAAAAGAAAATTCCGCATCGGCTGTGTGGTATCCGTTGTCAGTTTTGCGTGTTCGCAGATCCGTTTGATTTCCGGAGGGATGATGTACCACTCTGCCAATGTCGGAACAGATACCTCCTCTTCCGGAGACAGCCTTCGGGATGCGGTCAGGATAAATTTCCCAACAAAATCATCTCTGGAAATGGCTGCCTGTGCTTTCTTAAATCCACTTCCTGGACGTAACACCTGAAAGTCTCCATGGAGCACTTCGGTTGGTGCATAGACCCCCTTCTGGATATTTAACGGTTTGATCAGCGACAATACGCCGTTTGCCGGAAGGTCAATCTTAACACCACCGGTCGGGAGACCTGATGCATAGCGGGTTCTCCGGTAAATGTTGTCGCAGAGAACGGCTGCTGTTTCCGCAGCGGCGTCCAGATCGGGATAACCGTTGTCCCGGTGCGCTTTTAATTCCTGATACTTTTCATTACACTCTTCATCTGCCAGAAAAACCGGCATCAGTGCGAACAGCAGAGCCGCACCGGACTGTTTGGAGTCTTTAAATTCGTATTTTTCCGGTGTGCTTTCCACATCCGGCGGAGGAGTATAGCAGCCTCCGTAAAACTTTCCGTTTAGCTGGTTGTAGACAACCACCTGAAGATCACCGGTTTTGCTCGGATATTCCGCCACAACAAAATTGTTGGATTGGGTACCGACCGCCCCAAGCTTTTCCGGCGGGGTACTGCCAACCGGGTTTTCCAGCTCCAGATAAGCAAGGACTGCCCGCAGGGTAGCTGCATGAAGCGTGGATTTTTTCCGTGGCTGAGTACAGTATTTGGATGCAATGTCATCAAAGATTGCATGGTCCGTATAATCCTCAAATGGTTCCGGGAGTTTGCGTTTGAACCCCCAGGTTGCTACGATGTTATTTGCCATGATTCGTTCCTCCTTCTTATGAGATCCAGGACAGTTCCAGTGCCTGCTCGGTCTCTTCTGTGGTCAATTCATCTTCAGTAAAAATCTCCGTCAATTCGCCCCAGTAATCTTTGGGCGGGAAATGTTCCAGCTTTCCCCGGACTTCCGGTTCAGTGCCGTTCAGAATATAGACATCTCCCTGCTCGTTGATAAACAGCTTTTCATAGCCCCTTGCCTGTAAGTCACCGACCAATTCCATCAGTAGCGGTTTCCCAATCAGGGAATACCATGATTTGGGATTAACGGCTGGTCTGGAATCCGGATTTCCTTCTGACGGTTCCTTTTTATGTAAGGATTCAATGGTCATCATCTGAAGCGTCAGACTGCCACGGGCATCCATGAGAATTTCCGCAAAATTATAACTTCCGGTATTCCGTGTGCGAATCCGTAATGGTTCCCCATCCAGTATCTGGGAGAGCGGTGGTTCTTTCACAAAATCCCATGTGGCATCCGGGAAGGCTTCCTTGAGCTTTCCGGTAATCTGGAATTTGATCTGTCTCCAGAGAATGGTTTCCAGATCAGGTGTTCCTTCCAGATGACGAGTTCTTTCTGGGCGTTTTCGTAGCTTATGCTCCCTGTTTTTCAGGCGTTCCGTGAAAAGCGGGAGAAGATAACTGAACAGCGTGACTCCGATACCGATCAGGGCAATGCCTGCAATCAGAAGCCGGTTGGCATCCTGTGGTACGAAAAGTGCTGCAAGAAACAGTACAAGCACGACAAACTGTAAGAATTTTTTTCGATTTGATTTTTTCATGAGCTGATTCCTTTCTGATTCATGATTCTTAGACAAGCCCGGAAGCTGGATGGGAAATCGCCGCTTCCGGACATGAAAAAGAGGAACTGCATCATCACAAAGATGATAAATGCAATTCCTCAACATAGGGTTCCTTGAGAGTTAATAGGGCAACTGGGATGCCATCTGTTCCGGCACATTTTGAAAGCCGTCAGTTGGCTGACTGCCCGGCATACCTCCGTAATTTGGCATTCCGGTATAACTGCCCTGCGGCGGGTAGCTGCTCTGTGGCTGACCGGTTCCGTTTGGCGGAGCCTGATACTGTCCGCCATTTGCAGGAGGCGTGTAGGCACCGTTAGCAGGAGCCATTCCCTGCTGTGGATAGCCGCCAGGCATTGCCTGATTCTGGTAGCTGCCATTGGGATTTCCCTGCATTGGGTAGCTGCCATTGCCGGCTGCACCGGGCGTTGCCGCACCACCATTCGGCTGGCTGTTCTGGTTTGCACCCGGATGTCCGGTATTGCTGTCAGAACGGTTGGATGGTACAAAGTGCCAGTCCTTGACATTGATCCTCGGACCGGCATTTGCCTGCCCCGCATTCTTTCCTTTCTGATAAATGAACGGATGAAGCTCCAGATCACCATAGATCATCAGCCCGGTTCCTTTCTTTACGCCTGCTTTTGCTAAGCGTTCTGCAAGGAACTTGTTAAAATAGCACTGATAGTAAATGGTTTCTTCCTTTCCATCCTGGCCTCGCTGTGAAACTGCAATGTCCAGAGAAACATATTCCGTACCGGAATTTTTTCCTTGCTGCATCTCAGGATCTCTTGTGGCCCTCCCTAAAATTGTTAAAATTGCTGACATAAAAATTCTCCTTTCTGCCTCTTTGGGCGTTAAAATAGATTAAAATAAAAAAAGTGCCATTATAGCACCGTATAAAACGGCAGTATAATGACACGATTTTCCAAACTTAAACTGCATATGCTTCTGGATGAATGGTCCAGACTCCTATGACGGGACAGCACAAAAACTTAAATACAAGATTATATTAACACAAGATATAGCATATGTCAAAAGAATTAGAACTATATATAGCATATGTAGACGAGGTGGAAGGATAATATCAAAAGAATTTTGGACATAGTTATAAAAGTGCAATATAATATTGTTTAAATCGGAAAATGGAAGGATGAGAAAAATGGAGCAGAAAAACAGAATTCTGATTGTAGAAGACGATACGGATATCAATAATCTTTTATATACGGCATTACAGAAAGCAGGGTATGAGACGGTACAGGCTTTTTCCGGGACGGAAGCGAGGATGCTGTTCCAGATGGATAAGGCGGGCTTTTCTTTGATTCTATTGGATCTGATGCTTCCGGGAATTTCAGGAGAAGAGGTGCTTGCCCAGATTCGGAAACAGGGCAATACGCCGGTTATTGTCCTGACAGCCAAAGACGGATTGGATGAAAAAATCGGGCTTCTTACCAGTGGGGCAGATGATTACATTACAAAACCGTTTGAGATACAGGAGGTGCTTGCCCGGATTCAGGTTCAGCTCCGCCATATGCAGCAGGAGCCGGAACATAAAAGCGTGTCATATAAAAACCTGGAACTGGACCGTGAGCGCTTTGAAGTCCGGATTGCCGGAGTGCTGCTTCCCAAAATTACAAAGCAGGAATTTGCAATTCTGGAGCTTTTACTGGAGCATCCGAAACAGGTCTTCAGCAAAGAAGAGATTTTTGAATATGCGTGGGATGAACACTATATGGGAGAGACAAAGACACTGGATGTACATATCAGCAATATCCGGAAAAAGATAAAAGCAGTAACGCAGGAGGAATATATTGATACCGTATGGGGAATCGGCTACCGTCTGCATTCTTAATCTTTACTCTTTTTTTACTATTTATTTGCGTTTGATTAGGATTTATCCGATATGATAACAGCAGATAAGAAAAGGAGATGAAAGCATTGAGTGAATTGTTATTAAGTACAAATGGATTGACGAAGCAGTATGGTCATCATAAGGCAGTGGATAAAGTAAACCTTCACATAAAAAAGGGTGCTATCTATGGATTTATCGGACGGAACGGTGCGGGAAAGACGACTTGCCTGAAGATGATCAGTGGACTTGCAAGACCGACAGCCGGAGAGATTGAGATGTTCGGGTGTAAAGGAAAAGAACTGGAGAGGATTCGTTCTCGTGTGGGGTGTCTGATTGAAGCACCGGGGCTGTATGGCAACATGAATGCATATACAAACCTGAAAATAAAATGTGAATTGTTTGGTATTCGGAAAAAGGGATACATCGAAGATATCTTAGAGACGGTCGGACTGGAAGGTGTCGGAAAGAAAAAAACGAAACATTTTTCCCTTGGAATGAAGCAGCGTCTCGGAATCGGGCTGGCACTGGTCGGGGAGCCGGATCTCCTGGTCCTTGATGAACCGATCAATGGGCTTGATCCCCAGGGAATTGCAGAGGTGCGTGATACCATACAGAGACTGCAAGATGAACGGAATATGACGATTTTGATATCCAGTCATATTTTAGAGGAATTATCTAAGATTGCAACGGATTATGGAATTATCCATAATGGAAGTCTTCTGCAGGAGCTGACAAGCGAAGAACTGATGAAACGCTGCAGTGAACGGATTGAAATAGAGTTAATCCATCCGGAGCAGGCAGTCCCGATTCTGGACAGAATGGGATTTACCAACTATCAGGTTACAGATAAGAGCCATATCCATATATTTGAACGATTGAATGAAAGCGCCAATGTCAATATGGAACTGGCAAAAGCAGGAATTTTGGTCAATGGAATTTCCATTACCAGTGAAGAACTGGAAACCTATTTCTTGAATCTGACAGGAGGGAATCAAAATGCTTAATATGATAAAAATGGATCTGTACCGGATGGTCCGGACAAAAAGTATGTATGTGGTATGGATTGTGATGGCGGCAGCTATATTCTTCTCCACATCCATGTCGAAACTGGATATTGATACGATGAACAAGGAAGCGGAACAACAGCAGACAGAAAGCATTGCAGAAACAGTGAAACCAGAAACCATCAATATGGGAATGTCCGTATTCCTGCCGACACAGCCGGGAGAAAAAGTAACGGTCTTTGATCAGGTATATGCAAACCTGCAGGCGAAGTTTGTGGCGTTGTTTCTGGTGATTTTTACAGTGCTGTTTTCCAGTGCAGATATAGGAAGCGGTTATATTAAAAATATCGGCGGGCAGGTAAGGAGCCGGAGAAACCTGATCTTTTCCAAAGCTTCCGTGTTGTTTGTGTATACGACTGTTACCATGCTGCTTTATTTCATCATTCAGATTATTGCACAGCAGATGTACTTCGGATATCTGGAGTGGGGGAATGGAAGCGAGTTGCTGAGATACTTTGGTATTCAGATTTTGCTTCATTATGCACTGGTACTAATCAGTATGGCGATTGCGGTGGTTTTGAACAGCAACGTGTTCAGCATGACGATTGTTATCTGCCTGTGCATGAATACCATGATTGTCTTATACGGAGTGATCAATCATTTGATCCAGAAGGCAGGTGTGGAGAATTTCCAGATTTTGAAATATACAGTGACAGGAAAGATTGCACTTTTATCCATGTCACCGACCAATAAGGAATGCCTGACGGCAGTTGTGATTGCGGCGGCGTTCGGAATCGTGGTTACATTACTGACAGCATGGGTATTCAGAAAGAGAGATATCTAAATGATAAAACTAGGGTTCGTGCTATTGATAGCAGTGATACTGGTACAAGGAATGTTATTTTGGAAATACCAGCGGCAGGTGAAAGACATCTGCCGCCAGTTGTCGTTTCTGATGAAGCACGACAGCAACATGCTGATTACCAGAGAAATGGATTTTGGAGGCATTGGTGAGTTGGCAGATGTTTTAAACGAATGGCTGGAACTGAAGCGAAGGGAAAAGAAGGAATACTTGAAGAAAGAGGAGATGATTTCGGATACATATACAAATCTCTCACATGATATCCGTACTCCTTTGACATCCCTTGACGGATATTTTCAGTTAATGGAAACCTGTGAAGACCAGGAAGAGCAGAGACGGTATATGAAGATCATACAGGAGAGAATCGGCAGCCTGAAAGAAATGCTGGAAGAATTATTTACTTTTACAAAACTTAAAAACGATTCTTTTCATCTGGAAATGTCATCCTGCTGTATCAACAAGATTTTGAAAGATACCATATTTTCCTACTACGATGAATGGACGGGCAGAGGAATTGAACCGGAGATACAGATTACAGATAAACTGCTGTTTATGAACGGAAATGAACAGGGAATCCAGAGAATTTTTCAGAATATCATAAAAAACGGACTGGATCACGGGGAGAAGAAAATCAGTATTTCACTGGAAGAAGTTGAAAACAACATCCGGATACAGATAAAAAATCAAGTATGTCATGTGGAAAAAATAAATGTAGATCAGGTGTTTGAACGGTTTTATAAAGCGGATGAAGCACGCAGTAAGACTTCCAGCGGTCTCGGCTTATCAATTGCGAAAGAGCTGGTACTTCGTATGGATGGGAAAATCAGCGCCCGGATAGAAGGGAATGAGTTCTGTGTGGAGATTGTGTTTCCAAAATAAAAGGAAAAATTTATATTAAAGCAAGTGAAAATGGGGAATGACTTTATATAGGTTTCATGGTAGAATTACAGTAGAAAGAGAAGAGTCACTCAGTCATTTGTTGTATGAAAGGATGAGTATAATGTATAAAGTAGAACTTAAATTTGATACAAGCAAGCTCGCTCCGGAAACGGTAAATCAGATGTGTGAACAGGCAGATCAGATTTTTGAGCAGGAGGATTTAAGCTGTGCAGTCAAAGCCCTTGGAAGCAGGATTTATCTTGACCGGGGACGCAAGCAGGACTATGGAAGATTCTGGGCAGCAATCTTTCAGTTGAAAAACTCCGTAGGAATTGCAGAGAATTTGTTAGAGTGTTTCTGGTATAACGGAACAGAAAAGGAGAACCTGATTACAGACTTTATAAGGAACTAACAGATGGACAGCTTACAGAGGAAAGGCATCAATTTTGACCTGAATACACAAGCACTAAAGGAATATTATCCGAAAGGTGACTGGCATAATGCATATGCGGATGTAAGGGACTTTTTTGAAGCAAACGGATTTGAGCATATTCAGGGATCGGGATATCATTCGGTGGAAGCAATGTCAGAAGCAAAAGCCATGGCAGTTATTTATCAGATGACAAAAGAATTTCCATGGCTCAATTATTGTGTGAATGTGTGTACCATATCAGATGTACCGGAACTGTTTGATATCTCGCATGTATTTGCCAGAGAAGCGGAACGGTTGGAAAAGAAAAATGCATGATTTGACAAATTATTTCCAATATGTTATATTCATCTCAAGCAAAAAAGGGAGTAGCTGAACGCCTTGAAAGAGGTGGTTTTGTAACCGACAACCGGTATCGAGAGATACCCGTAGCAAATGAGATAGCAAGACTTTTATTGTGGCAGAGGTCATGATAGGAGTCTTTTTTTATTATGAAATATAGAAAATCTGCCGCAATAGTCTGCTAAAAAGAAAGAGAGGATAAACGATGAGTAACGAAATGATGAAACGGGAAATGCAGGAAGCAGTACAGGCAGGGGAGCGGGCGCTTCAGAGCCTTTACGCAGCAAGGGATAAGTTGGGAAGTGCGAGAAACTGGGGCATTTTTGATATGCTTGGAGGAGGCTTTATCAGTGACTTTGTGAAGCATTCTAAAATGAATGACGCAGCTGCGTTGATGGAACAGGCGAAAAGCGATATTCAGCGTTTTCAGAGAGAATTAAGAGATGTGCAGGTTTCCTTGGATCTGCGCATGGAAATCGGCAGCTTCCTTTCCTTTGCGGATTTCTTTCTGGACGGGCTGGTGGCAGATTATATGGTGCAGAGCAAGATTGCAGATGCAAGAGAACAGGTGGATGATGCCATCAACCGGATAGAAAAGATACTTGCTGATGTGAAAAATCGGATGAATGGGGAGGTGTAGCATATGGGATGCCTGGGAAATGTGTTGTGGTTTGTGTTTGGCGGCGCAGTCAGTGGGCTGAGCTGGTGTCTGGCAGGTTGTCTCTGGTGTATTACCGTTGTGGGGATTCCGGTGGGGATGCAGTGTTTTAAATTTGCGGCGCTTAGTTTTTTCCCCTTTGGAAAAGAGGTGCAGTATGGTGGCGGAGCTGGTTCGTTCCTTTTGAATATCATCTGGCTGATTGTATCCGGTCTGCCTCTTGCACTGGAGCATCTGGCGTTGGGTACAGCTTTATGTGTGACGATTATCGGAATCCCGTTTGGTTTACAGCAGTTTAAACTGGCGAAACTGGCATTGATGCCGTTTGGTGCGGAGGTGTATTAAGATGCGATTATTTGATAAAAGGACACCGCTTCAGAAGGAGTGGGAAAAGCTGGAAGTACAGGAGCAGAGATTCCTTCAGAAGCGTTCAGAGAAAAGGGAGAGCATTCTGAATCAGAAACTGGAGGAAAAGATACCGCCGAAACTTCAGAAAACATTGGATACCGCTTTTGCGAAGGCATTTGCTCTGATTTTCGAGAAAGGAACCGGGGTTATTGAAAAGACGTATCAGCGGACAAAACTGGAGCAGGATTATCAGGTGCGGCAGTATATGGCGGATGTAAAGCAGAATTCCAAATCCCTCCGCTCTTTTTCTAAAAAGGCAAGAGATACGGGAACAAAGAATTTACTGCTATCCGGTGTGTCTGGAATCGGGATGGGCGTATTGGGAATCGGTCTGCCGGATATTCCGGTATTTACAGGGATGATTTTAAAGAATATTTATGAGACTGCTCTGCAGTATGGATACAGCTATGAAAGCAGGGAAGAAAAATATTTTATCTTATTATTGATCCGGGGAGCAGTATCCTATGGGGATACACTTTGTGAGATTGACGGGAAAGTAAATGAATTTATCAGAAACGGAATACTGCCGGAAGAGTATCAGGATAAGGAGCAGATCGAACAAACGGCGGGAGCTTTGTCAAAAGAGCTTCTGTATATGAAGTTCTTACAGGGAATTCCGGTGGTTGGTGCTGTAGGCGGAGCTTATGATGCAGTCTACATGAAACGGATCACAGAGTATGCAGAGCTGAAATACCGGCACAGGTATCTGGACGAGTGGAAAAAAGACAGAGAATAAATTGTTGTTTTGATGTGTATGGAGTATAATGTGTGCATTAGACAGAATCGACCAGAGAAGGAGGTTGTAAGATTATGGAATGGATAGGATTCATTGCATTAGCTGTCTTGCTTTGTTATTCCTCATATCCTGGGAAGGTAAAAAGGCTTGAAGTAGCGGTGAAAAGATTGGAAAGAAAACAACGAGGTGAAAATAATATGTCAAAATTGATAAATGAATTGGTCAATACGGAGTGTAAAATAAAATCAGATGATGCTTTACAGTTGGTGGGAAGTACAGAAATGAAATGTCTGGTGTTGGATACGGATGATGAGTGGATGAAAGTCCGGTTTACTGATAAGAAGAATAATCAGATTACGAAATTACTTAGAATTGAAAATATTGATGAAATCGAAATAGTAAGTATGGAATTGAAATAGGGTGTGGATACGAAACTATGAATTATTTTTTTAGAATTTAGCTTGAAACCAGCCTAAAATCAGCAAGCAAAGAATATTTGCGAAGCGAAAATATCAATGTAAAAAGTCAATTGCTTGTCATAGTAGTAAATTTAGATAAAATGAAATTGCAAGGAGGAGTAAGCTATGCAATTGGGTCAGATGATTGCAAAAATCAGAAAGGAACAAGGGATGACACAGGAAACTTTTGCTAAAAAGTTTGATGTAACAAGACAGACAGTTTCAAATTGGGAGAATGAGAAGAGCTATCCAGATTTGCATACGTTAATAAAAATCAGCGATGAGTTTAATCTATCTCTCGATGTTTTATTGAAAGGAGATACTACTATGGTAAAAGATATTGATAAGAAGATAAAAAAGCATTCTCTGTATAAAGGTGTAATAGTGGTTTTGGTTTTTATGGTTGTTGGTTTATTTGCTTTTATTCAATTCAATAATGGAAGCATGAATGACACTGCAAAAGATTATATGGACAATTATGTAAAAGGTGTAAAAGTTATAGAGATATATGATGCCGCAAATAAGGAATTGCTGGTAAAGTATGATGATAAGCATAATATAGATAAGGTTATTTCTGCTTTAAATATAAAATCATGGAAAGAGACAGAAAAAAGCATAGGTATGAACCCTAAATATACCATAAAATTTTATTGCGATACTACGAACCAAGATGAAGAAAAAGATATAAAAGAAATTACCCTTTATGAAAATGGGGAATATGCTACGATTTTTATTACTTCTCCTGGCGGAGTAAAACAAAACTATAAAACGAGCATTGATATTTCTGAATTGGTTATCTAATAATATTTGTGTAATGAGAATGAAAATCTAATTCTTTCAAGTTTAACTAAGACATTCCCGGAGCCAATGCTCATGTACGGTAAAGTATCACAAGAAAATTATGTCGAATTGACAGCCGCCTCCGCTATACCGAATAAGGAAATAAAGAGTCCTCAAATTTTGCGCTACTAAATGAAGACGAGCGGAAGTAATCTCCCGCTCGTCAGTAAACTTAACTATGCCATATCAATCCCGCTTCTTTCCCGCCACCGGCACTAAGAACAGCGCGGGCAACAGCAGGAAAGCGGTACAGACCAGCCCCCAGGGTATGGACACCTGCTGGGCTACCAGCCCCACAATAGGCCCGCCGATGATCTGCCCGAAAGAGTCCAGCTGTCCGCTGGTGGAAAAGACTGTGGCGCGCATTTTCTCATCCACTTGGTCGTTCATCCAGGCGGCCAGCACAGGCTCCTTGATGGTGCGCATAAGCCCCGCCAGCAGGAACACCAACAACATGAACCAAAAGCTCCGCCCCACCGCGAAGAGAACCAGGAACAGGATATACCCGGCGCTGGTGGACATGACCACACTGGTTCGGCTGACAGTCCCTTTTTTCTCCATGCGGGCGATGAGCAACTGAGAAGCCAGAATACCTAAGCCGTTGCCGATAAGACTGATAACACCGAACCAAGTGACGCTGTTCAGCGGCCCGATAACGGGTATTACCGTGTCATCCAGAAAATGAGCGGTGGAGAGCCGGTCAAAGCCTTCACTGGCAAGTCCCCCGCATAGTGTGATTGCTAAGAGCGCCAGCAACACAGGTGCGCCTTTCACAAAGCCCAGGTTGAGCTTGAACAGGCAGACAAAGTCTTTAAGCAAGCCCTGCCGTTCCTCAATAGCAGGGGAGAAGTTGGTTTCTGGCATGATGCGAACCATCACCAGCCCCAACAACAAGCACAAACTGCCCCCCAAGATGAGAGGCATTTGCAGGTTTATGTTTCCCAGCAGTGTGCCCAGCACCACGCCCAGAACGCCGCCGATTTGCCCCATTTGACTGCCCCGCAGGAACACCTTGTCTATGGGTTTGTCCTCTTCCTCCGAGGCAATCCACGCCTCCAGAGCGCCGGTGATGAAGGTATCACCGCAACCCCAGACAACCTGGGCCAGCAGAACCGGCGCGAACCACGGTAGCGCACCCTCCATCAGAAAGCCCAGGCCGTAGAGGAACATTCCAATCAGCACCGAGCGCCGACGGCTATACAAATCCGCCACCACACCGGTGGGCATCTCGAACAGAAAGCAGGAGGTCTCCTGAACCGTCCCTACCAGGACAAGCTGGAAAGCATCCAGCTGCACCACCTCCAGGTGGTACACGATGGAAAGCACTGTGGACATAGAAACCGCCAGGGAACAGACAAATCGGAACAGCAGGTAGACAGAATATGCCTTTGAATTTTTAGCAAACATGAAGTTACATTCTCCTTTCAAATCTCATTTTATATGACTTTTGCAAGCTGTTAAGCTAACTTGTGGAACATATGCCGAACCTTATCTATACGGCTATTCGGGCGGCGGGGTTGGCAAATAAATTTACCAATAGCTGGCTGGTATCCTTTTAACTCTGTCAAGCAGACTCCCTGCCCATTTGTGAAATAAGTTAAATCGTTCCTGTATTCTTGAATACATCTAGCAGGGATTTCTCCTTTCAGAATGACCTCGTCATTCTTTATCTGAGTACTTACAATATCTGCACAATACCTTGGAGCATCATGATACGCCCGTGAGAGATATTCCTGCGGTGCATAAATTTCAAAGTGGAGATATGGCTCTAATAGTTCTGTCCCTGCTTTTTTTAAAGCCTGCTCCAATACGATAGGGGAAAGCAGCCGAAAGTCTGCGGGGGTACTTACAGGACTATAATACAATCCATATTCAAAACAGATTTTACAGTCTGTCACTTTCCATCCATACAGCCCCTGCTCGCAGCCATAAAGAACCCCCTCCATAACCGCATTTTGGAACGATTGATTTAAATATCCAAGTGAAACTCTGCTTTCATACTGCACTCCGCTTCCAATAGGGAGCGGCTCTATGGACAACCCGACAGAAGCCCAGAAAGGATTTGGCGGGACTTCTATGTGGATGGTATATTCTGCTTTTCTAAGCGGTCTTTCCATATATATAACAGTAGGCTCTTTTATTTCTGCCTCCACATGATATTTTTCCTCAAGGATGGCACAAATGACTTCCATCTGCACATTCCCCAAAAAAGATAACATAATCTCATGGGTAACAGTATCAATGTCAAAATGCAAAAGAGGGTCTGTATCAGCAATCTCTGCGAGGGCATTTAACAGGGCTTCCCTTTGCTCCGGCTTTTGCGGCTCTACCGTTGTCCGAAGTAATGGCATGGGATTATCAATCCGTGTTTTGTGAGGCAGGAGTTTTTCATTTCCCAGGATATCGTTCAGTTTCAAAGTATCATCAGCTAAAATAACAATTTCTCCCGGACAGGCATGGTCAGCCGGGACGATTTCACCGTTTGTCGGAACACACATCTCTGTGATTTTTATTTTCTCTTTTTCAGATATTCTAATAACATCCCTCAAATGCAATGTTCCGCTATATATACGCACATAAACAAAACGCCGCCTTTTCTCTGAATATTCAATCTTAAAAACCTGCCCGCATAGTTCAGATTGACCTTCAGGCGTTGATGAATAAAATTTACTGGCAATTACTTCTATAAGCTGCCGAATCCCCAGATTGTTTTTAGCGCTTCCGTGATAAACGGGAAATAACGTTCCGTTTTGGAATCTCCTGTTTTCTTCCTGTTCCAGTTCTGACATTTTAAACGGTTTCCCTGACATATATTTCTCTAATAGTTCATCGTTTCCCATAATTACCGCATCCCACTGTTCCATATCGTCATTGTCCGTTACATTTATATGGGGATGCTGCCCAACCTTTTGCTTCACTATAATTTCCGAAGAAAGCTTTGCTTTCATTTCCCGATATACCATTGGCAAATCAATCCCCTCTTGGTCAATTTTATTGATGAAAAAAATTGTCGGAATCTTCATTATCTGTAGTGCATGAAACAGTATACGGGTCTGTGCCTGTATGCCATCCTTTGCAGAAACTAATAATACTGCTCCGTCTAATACGGATAAAGAACGGTATACTTCCGCCAAAAAATCCATATGGCCTGGCGTATCTATAATGTTGACTTTTACATCCTCCCACTGAAAAGATGTCACTGCTGTCTGGATAGTGATTCCCCTTTGACGCTCCAAATTCATTGTATCTGTCCTTGTTGTGCCTTCATCTACGCTCCCTAGTTCTGCAATTGCACCACTGGTATACAATAAACTTTCCGTTAATGTTGTCTTTCCTGCGTCAACGTGAGCCAGAATGCCTAAGTTAATTATTTTCATGTGATTTTCCTCCTATCAACACCCAAAAAAGGGCATAAAAATACCCAGTGATAAATACTCCTATCACTGGGTAAATAACTCCAATAGCCCCAAAACACTTATATGTTTTCGGGCATATAAAATTACATGATAAAAGTATTCTTAAACTGGGTACAAAAAACTAAGCCCCATATTAAAAGTGAAACGGGACTGCTACTTTTTGTTCCCACTATCAAATTGACAGTTTATTTAAGAATACCTTGCCGCATATTTTTTACTCCTTTTCTGGATTAAATCATTGTATCACATCAGTTTTAATCATTGTATCACATCAGTTTTAGGAAAGCAAGTACCTAAAAGAAATTTTTCTTCCCCTTATATGTAACAATCATACCGGCTTCCTAGCGTTCAGAATGTTTTCTGCTGTCTGCTGTGGTGTTTGGTTGGAATTGTCCAACCAAAAGCCGATCCGTGGTGTTGTCTGCATTTTACTAAATACAAATTCAATGTATACAGAAAGATATAAGGAGTGGGAGGGATTCCGCCGTAGTTGGCATTGTAGGAAAATCCAAAAGTTTAGATTTTCCCACAATGCTTATCTTTTGGTCTTTGGTTCGGAATAGTGTAGTGCTGGCGGTCTATCTCTTGTTTTCGGTTGCTTGCTTCCTTACCGTACATGAGCATTCTCTTGCGGCTGCTCTTGCCCGATTGCCGGAACAGACGCAGGAAGAAATCTTTTTGTACTACTTTCAGCACTTGACGCAGAAAGAAATCGGAGAACAAAGCGGCTGGACACGCAGCACAATCGGGCGGCATATACGGCTTGCCTTGAAGCGGCTGAAAGAGGAAATGGAGGTGCTGTCCCATGAGTAACCGACTTCTCCCCTATGACACTATCATAAAGGCACATGAGGGCGACCCCATAGCGATACAAGCCGTCCTTGACCGATACGCTGGATATATCCGCTACTTCTCTAAGATGAACGGCTATTACAACTCTGATATGGAGGACTACATCAGAACAAAGCTGATTGAAAGCCTGTTCAAGTTCCGGCTTGACCGATAACATAGAAACTGAATATCCCGCCGCCCCGCAGCGGCACATGAAGCAGTAAATCCGAAAAAGATTTGCTGCTTTTTTTGCGCTCATTTTTGGCAAATTTCCAAAAGTTCCGTATTAGATAGTGAAACCAAAAAAGGCTGCCGTTTTTTTTAGACAGCGGGCAAAACGCAGCTTCCGAAACGCCTTATTGTCGGGAAAGACCGAGCCGCCGGAAAAGTTCTTGCCGGAAAGTCCGTCATTTTTGCTTTTTGCGGTGTTGTAGGGAGTAAGAGGAAGAACGCCAGCCCGCAGCCTTTTATGAAAAAGCTGGTTATAGATTTTCTGAAAAAGTGGCAGTAGGAAGTGAACGGCAGTCCGGCAGTTTCTTAGAGCAAGATTCTACCACGGTGCCAAAATCCGCATATCTGCGGTTTGCCCCCTTTGGTAAATCTTGTTGGGGAGTGCCTTCCCCAAACCCTGCTCATGCGCCCTGTCGGGCGAGAAAGGAGGTCAACGCTTGAAGAAAAAATACAATACGCCTCACCGCAGCCATGTGGTCAAAACCCGCATGACCGAGGAAGAATATGCCGACTTCACCGAGCGGCTGAAACACTATGACATGAGCCAAGCCGAATTTATCCGGCAAGCCATTACACGGGCAACCATTCGCCCCATCGTTACCGTTTCCCCGGTCAACGATGAACTGCTGTCCGCCGTAGGCAGACTGACCGCTGAATACGGAAAAATCGGCGGCAACCTCAATCAGATTGCCCGCGCCCTCAACGAGTACGGCACACCATACAACGCCCTGTCCGTTGAAGTACGCGCTGCCATTTCTGACCTTGCCGCCTTGAAGTTTGAAGTCTTGCGAAAGGTAGGTGACGCTGTTGGCAACATTCAAACATATCAGCTCTAAAAATGCGGACTATGGCGCAGCCGAGCAGTACCTCACCTTTGAACATGACGAGTTTACCATGAAGCCCACCCTTGATGAAAACGGGCGGCTCATGCTCCGGGAGGACTACCGCATAGCAACGCTGAACTGCGGCGGCGAGGATTTTGCCGTTGCCTGTATGCGCTCCAATCTCCGCTATGGGAAAAACCAGAAGCGGGAAGATGTGAAAAGCCACCACTACATTATCAGCTTTGACCCACGGGACGCAGCGGACAACGGCTTGACCGTAGACCGGGCGCAGGCGTTTGGCGAGGAATTTTGCCGGAAGCAGTTTCCCGGACACCAAGCCATTGTCTGCACCCACCCGGACGGACACAACCACAGCGGCAATATCCATGTGCATATCGTTATCAATTCTCTGCGGATAGCGGAAGTTCCGTTTCTGCCCTACATGGACAGACCGGCAGACACCCGCGCCGGGTGCAAGCACCGCTGCACAGACGCGGCGATGGAATACTTCAAAGCCGAAGTCATGGAGCTGTGCCACCGGGAAAATCTCTATCAAATCGACCTTTTGCATGGCAGCAAAAACCGCATTACCGAGCGTGAGTATTGGGCGCAGCGGAAAGGACAGGCAAAGCTGGACAAGGAAGCTGCCGCCTTGCCAGCCGGAGAACAGCCCGCCAAGCCCACGAAGTTTGAAACGGACAAGGAAAAATTGCGGCAGACCATTCGCGCCGCGCTGTCCTCTGCCGCCAGCTATGACGAGTTTGCCGCCGTCCTTTTGCAACAGGGTGTGACCGTCAAGGAGAGCCGGGGGCGGCTATCCTACCTCACGCCGGACAGGACAAAGCCCATTACCGCCCGCAAGCTGGGAGATGATTTTGACCGCGCTGCCGTTCTTGCCTGTTTGGAACAGGACGCCCACAGAACCACCGAGCAGACCGCAGCCGTACCCGAATACCCCCGCAGCATAAGGGAGCGTTTGCTGAGCAAAAAAGCTGTCCAAACCACCCCGGAAAAGGACGGTATTCAGCGCATGGTTGACCGGGCTGCAAAACGAGCGGAGGGAAAGGGCGTGGGCTATGACCGCTGGGCGGCAGTCCACAATCTGAAACAAATGGCGGCTACCGTTGCCGCCTACGGGCAGTACGGCTATTCGCCGGAGGAACTGGACGCAGCCCTTGTATCTGCCAATGCGGATTTACAGGACAGCACCGCCAAACTGAAAGTCCTGGACGCTGCTATCCGGGAGAAAAAGGAGCTTCAGACACAGGTGCTTGCCTATGCCAAGACCAAGCCTGCCCGCGACGGTCTGAAAGCGCAGAAAACAGAGAAAGCCCGCAGCGCCTACCGGGAACGGCACGAAAGCGATTTTATCATAGCGGACGCAGCCACCCGTTATTTCCGGGCGCATGGCGTTTCCAAGCTGCCAAGTCATAAAGCCCTGCAAGCGGAAATCGAGCAGCTTACCGCCGAAAAGAACGCCCATTACAACGAATACCGGGAGAAAAAAGCCCGTGTCAAGGAGCTGCATACCGTTAAGAGCAACCTCTCCCAAATTCTACAAGGCGAAAAGGACAGAGAGAAAAAACACGAACAGGAGCGTTAAAAACCGCCCCAAACGATACCCAAATGGGGATATGCCCTGCACCCTATCCGCAATACTACCCACCCTTGAAACTGGGCGTACAGCGCAGGAAATCCCCGAAAATGATACCGAGAAACTACATTTTTACCGTCCTATCCGCTTATACCAGCGGAAACGGCAGAAAGGAGCGAGAAATGCCGCGCATGAGCAAAAAGCGGCGGTTGGAATGGAACTTTTTCCTCAACCACCGAAACCGTATCACCTACAATGACCTTTGCCGGGGCTGCACACACGGCTGCAAGCAGAGCTTCCGGGCGATTATCGTCCTCTGCCCCCGGTATTTCTCTAAGAGATGGAAACACAGGGAGGACATCGCCAATGGCAGATAACCGCAAATATTACTACCTCAAACTGAAAGAAAACTTCTTCGACAGCGATTCCATTGTGCTGTTGGAGGACATGAAAGACGGGATTTTGTATTCCAATATTCTCTTGAAGCTGTACTTAAAATCGCTGAAAAATGGCGGCAGATTACAGCTTGACGAGCATATCCCCTATACCGCCCAGATGATAGCCACGCTGACCCGTCACCAAATCGGGACGGTGGAACGGGCATTATCCATCTTCCAGCAGTTAGGGCTTGTGGAGCAGCTTGACTGCGGGCTGCTCTATATGACCGACATTGAGCTGATGATCGGTCAATCCTCTACCGAAGCGGAACGGAAACGAGCCGCAAGGCTTGAAAATAAGGCACTTTTGCCGCCGCGGACAAATGGCGGACATTTGTCCGACATTCGTCCACCAGAGATAGAGATAAAGAAAGAGATAGATATAGAGTTAGAAAAAGAGGGAGAGTTAAAGGGACAAGCCCCCGCCCGCAGCTACGGCAGATATGAGAATGTATTTCTGACCGATACGGAGCTTTCCGAACTGCAAGCGGAGCTGCCCGAAAAATGGGCGTACTACATTGAGCGTCTTTCCGGCTATATCGCGTCCACGGGCAAGAAATATAAAAACCACGCCGCCACTATCCGCATATGGGCGGCAGACGATACCGCAAAGGCTGCCCCGAAACAGGGCATACCCGAATACACCTGCAAGGAGGGCGAGAGCTTATGAGTAATCTGTTTACGGAACGAGTTTTGAATATGGCGGCTGTTACCCCGCAGCCGGAGGACTACACGGGCGAGGACGGGCTGCTTTACTGCGGCAAGTGCCACACACCGAAAGAAGCCTACTTCCCGGAAAAGCAAGCCGCCCTGTTTGGGCGTGACCGCCACCCAGCAGAATGTAACTGCCAGAAAGCCCAGCGTTTGGAACGTGAAGCCGCCGAGCAGCGCAGAAAACACCTTGATACCGTGGAGGACTTGAAACGCGGGGGATTTACCAATCCCACCATGCAGGAATGGACTTTTGCCAATGACAACGGGAAATGCCCGCAAATGGAGATTGCACATTTCTATGTGAAGCATTGGGAAACCATGCGCGAGGAAAATATCGGCTATCTGCTATGGGGCAAGGTCGGCACAGGAAAAAGCTATTTTGCCGGGTGTATCGCTAATGCCCTCATGGAGCAGGAAGTCGCTGTCCGCATGACGAATTTTTCTGCGATTTTGAATGACCTGACTGCCAGCTTTGAGGGGTGCAACGAGTATATCGAGCGTCTTTGCCGTTTCCCTCTGCTTATCATTGATGATTTTGGAATGGAGCGTGGCACAGAGTACGGTTTAGAACAGGTCTACAATGTGATTGACAGCCGCTACCGCAGCCGCAAGCCCCTAATCGTTACCACCAATCTGACATTGGACAGCCTGCAAAATCCGCTGGACACCGCCCATGCCCGGATTTATGACCGCCTTTTGGAAATGTGCGCCCCTATCCTCTTTACGGGAGAGAACTTCCGCCGTGAAACGGCGCAAGCCAAGCTGAACAGACTAAAAGAATTGATGAAATGAAAGGAGTTGCCTATGGCAGAGAACAAGCAGAACACCACCCCGGAACGCCGCCCGGACTGCGTGACAGAGATCCGCATGGGCAACACCGTCCTTGTCGTTTCCGGCTTTTTCAAGAAAGATACCACCGACACCGCAGCCGATAAGATGATGAAAGTGCTGGAGGCGGAAGCCGCCGCAGGACAAAAAGCCCAGCTTTCGTCTTAACGCTACAAGCCGCACGAAAAAAATCGTCATTTTACCGGGCGGTAAAGAAGCAGAAGCCGCTATACAGACAGCCGCCCCATGTGGTATAATCAAAATACGGAATAGTGGGGCTGGCTGTCGGAAACGGAGGATTTTATGTTAAGACAGACCACCCAGAAAATCACTGCCCTTTATCCAAGACTATCCCATGAGGATGAGCTGCAAGGCGAAAGCAACTCCATTTCCAACCAGAAGCGTATTCTTGAAACCTACGCAAAGCAGAACGGTTTTTCCAATCTGCGCTGGTACACGGACGATGGCTATTCTGGTGCGAACTTCCAAAGACCGGGTTTTCAATCCATGCTTGCGGACATTGAAGCCGGGAAAGTGGCTACCGTTATCGTAAAGGATATGTCACGGTTAGGGCGAAACTACTTGCAGGTGGGAATGTATACCGAGATGATTTTCCCACAAAAAGGCGTCCGCTTTATCGCCATCAACGATGGAGTGGACAGCGCACAGGGTGACAATGATTTTGCCCCTCTGCGGAACATTTTCAACGAATGGCTGGTGAGAGATACGAGCAAGAAAATCAAAGCTGTAAAACGGTCAAAAGGCATGAGCGGCAAGCCTGTTACGAGCAAACCCGTGTACGGCTACCTCATGGACGAGGACGAAAATTTCATCATTGACGAGGAAGCCGCACCCGTAGTCAAGCAGATATACCGTCTGTGCCTTGCCGGGAACGGTCCGACCAAGATAGCCCGTATGTTGACCGAGCAGGAAATCCCAACGCCGGGAACGCTGGAATACCGCAGGACGGGCAGCACACGCCGCTATCACCCCGGCTATGAGTGCAAATGGGCGACAAATACCGTGGTGCATATCCTTGAAAACCGGGAGTACATGGGCTGTCTGGTGAACTTCAAGACGGAGAAGCCGTCCTACAAGACCAAGCACAGCGTAGAAAATCCCATTGAGAAACAGGCGATTTTCGAGAACCACCATGAGCCTATCATTGACACCCAGACATGGGAGCGTGTGCAGGAATTACGCAAACAGCGCAAGCGTCCAAACCGCTATGATGAAGTGGGCTTGTTCTCTGGCGTGCTCTTTTGCGCGGATTGCGGCAGCGTCATGTATCAGCAGCGTTACCAGACCGATAAGCGGAAACAGGACTGCTATATCTGCGGGAACTACAAGAAGCGTACCCATGACTGCACCGCACATTTTATCCGCACCGACCTTTTGACTGCGGGCGTTCTCTCAAATCTGCGGAAAGTGACGAGCTATGCGGCAAAGCATGAAGCCCGGTTTATGAAGCTGCTGATCGAGCAGAACGAGGACGGCGGCAAGCGCCGGAACACCGCCAAGAAAAAGGAACTGGAATCCGCCCAAAAGCGTATCGGTGAGCTTTCCGCCATTTTCAAGCGGTTGTATGAGGACAGCGTAAGCGGTCGCATTTCTGACGAGCGTTTCACAGAACTGTCGGCAGACTATGAAGCAGAGCAACGGGAGCTGAAAGAAAGAGCCGCTGCAATCCAAGCGGAGCTTTCCAAAGCACAGGAAGCCACCGTGAACGCAGAAAAGTTTATGAATGTTGTCCGGCGGCATACCAGTTTTGAAGAACTTACCCCTACTCTGTTGCGGGAGTTTGTAGAGAAAATCGTTGTGCATGAGTGCAGCTATGACGAGAACAAGACCCGCAGACAGGACATTGAGATTTATTATTCTTTTGTTGGCAAGGTGGACTTGCCCGAATAACCGCCCGACCTATCCGACACAAGAGCTAAGTGCCGGATAGGAACGGCAAAATTTTTTGCACTTCTATTACTTCTTTATCACGCATCAGCAAATGCTCATGGCATTGAAGCGGATACAAACACTATTCTTTGATAGAAATAAGAGAGGTTATTTATAATAAAATGAGCCGCCAGAACTGTAGGGGTGATGCAGTACAGGCGGCTCATTTTCTATCTAAACGGATGTATCCGAAAGTTTCGGCAGTTGATCGGTGAGTTCTTCATATCCGAGAAAATCTCCGGCACATGGCATCGATTGCCCTGTCCCCTGCTGTGGTTTCCGGAAGTACAGCCGATACCGATGTCCCTCTAGGAGTTTGATATTCTTTTCCAGTGAGAAGGCGTATTCCTTTCCATCATCACTGGCAAACCAATACTGTTGATTCTTACCAAAGAGTGTTTGTTCCCGTTTTTTGCAGTTTACATCCAGTGACAGATAAGCATGCGTATGAATCAGCTGATAGAAACTGAGTGCACGCAGGATGCTGCAGATTCCGATTAAGAGACTCATAAGAATGAAGAGCCGGTCGTGGGTGGCGATCCCGAAGATGCACCCAAAAAGTACACAGAAAAAGCCGATTGCACTGATGGCAACCAGCTTTGTGAAAAATGGTTTTGGCATAAGGTTCCTTCCTTTAACATGTATGAAATGTGATTTGTTTATTCAGGTACAAATTAGCAATAGCCTGCAGCACTGGATACTGGGTATGGTGAATCTGGACATCATCCACAAGTGTTTGGTAAGTTGTCTCCGGTTCTGTGTATAACTCATCCATAATATCCGATTCGTTGTGGATTACTTTTTCCTGCTCCATACTTGTGACAAGCTCAGCGGTCGTGAGGGATACCTTATCAGCCAGCTTCAGAATGGTATCTTCCATCGGTGAAGAGGGTTTCTTCTTTAAATATCTGCCAAACTCTTTTGCACCAATAGTTCCTTTCAGATAAAGCTGAATGCAACCAAAGAGCCGGATGGGAAAGGTATCCTTCAAGGGAATAATGGTCAGACTGCCGAGAAGGCGATATAAGGCATCCACCCCTGTCAGTCCAATTCCGCTTACAACCAGACCGCGTAAGGAAAGTCGGTTCAGATAGTGTTGGAAGGATAAGCCTTTCGGACCTTCTTTCTGTATCTGGCGCAGGGTATAGGCATCCTGGAGTTCATGGAGCGTCAGAATCTGGAAGGCAAGACAGCTCCAGAGCAGCAGCTCGTCATCCGATAGTCCATATTCTTGTCCATTGTTGATTACAAGAGGAATGGATTTTCCGCCTGTCGTTTTTTGAAATTTTAAGGTTCCGACAGCAGTATAAAGTGTCAGCATAAAAGGTCCCTCCTTCAAAGTTAAGTCAGAAGTGCATAGAGTGCATCATCCTGCTGTAATAGTTTCCGTGCTTTGCTCTGCCATGCCCGCACCCGGTTGGCGGGGACTTGATAGTGCCTTGAAAGGTCAAAACTGGTATAGCCTTGCTGCTGCAGCCAAAGGGAAGCGATTCCCTTTTGGATGGTGGAGCACTGACCGATACCAAGCCGGGAGATATGTTCCAACAGCAGTGTCTGGGCGGTATCCGTTTCCGGCTGTGATGCCTGTGCATCTTCGTAGGAAAACAGTTCCTGATAGGAGAGGGATTCCCCTTCCACCGGAGTTTCCTGAAGAGAACACAGCATGGAGCGGTCACGGGCAGTTTCTCGCCAGTAGTCAAAGATGGCGTGGCGGATAAGAGTTCTGGCATACGGCAGGAAAGGTCTGTTCTTATCAAAGCGGGCAGCCGCCCGACACAGAGCCAGATAACCAATCTGGCATAATTCCTGCTGTTCCTCCTCGGATACATAGGCGGAGGTTCGTGTCATGGAACGGATCATTTGCGGCACCAGATCCATGGATGTTTCCACCAATTGTTTTTGAGCGGTATTCAGTGGTATGGTCATCTTCTGTCACCGCCTTTCAACTGGCCGCCCGGAGACGGCAGGGAATATGGTTGTTTTTCAGGACATCTGCGGATGCCCGGATGAGTTGGTCACACATATAGTTGCTGAACTGTCCGATGTGTGCCTGCTTATCAGTCAGGCAGAACTTATCTGCCACCCATCGGTAGGCTTCCGCTTTACTCAGGATTCCCTGTTTCCAGATCTCATCGAAGATTCGGTGTGCCTGAATCCGCTTCAGCCGGAGTTCCCGGTTGGCAAGAGTCCCTTTTGGAGTTTTGGTTCCCGGATGTACCCCGACATAGGAATTGCAGGATGGATAGTGGGAGCAGACATAAACCTGTCCGCCATGAGAATGCGTTCCATATACAAAGGATGCATCTCTTAATATTGCTGTTCCGCCGCAGTAAGGGCAGCGGATGATTTTTGGTTTCTTCATCTGTTTTCACCTCGCTTGTACATACACGATACGTAACGTGTACGTGAATAACCAGTACGTACTGTATACTTATATTGTAAGTAAGCAGGTGATGAATTCCCATAGGACGCAAGCGGATACTGATCCCAGATTCGGACTAAATGGCACGAATCCCCATTTTTCAGATGCCGGGATAGAAAATTGCTCGGATGAGCGGGAATAAGCCGCTGTCTGTGAAACGTGGATAATTAACCGGTGTAAAGATGAACTTCTCACAGAAAATCCGTAGCAGGAATAAGCTGATCAGTACCAGACAGAGCAGGTAAGTGTTCCTGCGCCTTCTGGTCCATGGCTTTTTCGGACGGAATTTCACATACAGGACAAAAATCATGGGAATAAATATCAGGTTCGTAAAGACCTGATCGATACATTGGATGATTGAAATTACGTTTAACATAGGCAGTGCCTCCTTTCTTTACATATCCTGTACGTATAAGAGCCTGAAAGTGCAACTTTTTGTTACCAGTCATATTGCTGGTTCTCCTGAAGCCGGAGCAGTGCCGGAATGGGACATGGCTTTAAAGGCAGCTTCTGAGCGGCCAGATAGGGCAGATAAAGCTCTGTAAAAGCAGCAATGCTCATGCTTCCGGTACATTCGGTTGGCTCCGGTATCCGGGGAAACAAAAGCGCTGCATCTGAAAGAGGGAGGATGCAGGGGCTTCCCGTTTCATCCGGATGGAATAAAAAGCCAGAGTTCTCACAGCTTTCCTGTGCGTTACAAGTGCGGCACCAGACGTAGATACAGGAGTGCCAGTTCCCTTCACAGAGGTTCAGAAAATGACGGATGTGCTTGGCATCTGTCTTGCAGTGGGGGTGTTTCATATTCATCACCTACTAAAGAAGCAGGCAGTTCCATGTGGGAGCTGCCTGCAGGAGTCTTCGTTATGAGTTACTGATGTTTCTTTTTGCGTTTGAAGTAAACGATGCCCAGGACACTTGCACCTGCAAGTGCAGCTATGGCGATTCCGGCATACAGGAGAAGCGGCGTCTCATCGCCGGTCTTTACAGGCGGAGCTACCGGAGGCGTCTCCGGTTCTTTCGGAAGCTCCGTCATGTGTACGGTCTGACCTTCATCCTTCAGATCCTCATGGGAAGCAATCTCATGCTCGGTTTTTCCGTCTGTATAGTAGAGCTTTTCAAAGACAACCACATCCTGTCCGGCAAGAGCAGAAGCGTCGAAGGTAAAGGTAACTTCCACAGAGCCGCCAGCTTTTTCTGCTTTAAATTCTGCCTGAGCGGTAACTGGTTTTCCGTCTTTTAACAAAGCCTCTCCGGTTTCCTTATTCATCAGGGTTCCGATGACTTTGTACTCAGATCCAGGCATCAGACCATGATAAGTGACCGTATCTACGATAGTCGCTTCCTTGGAAGCAGAGACATCCTGATCCCCGTCACTGCCGTCTTTGGCTGTGGTTTTGATTTCCGGGAAGTAGATGGTCTGGTTGGCATCTTTGATGTCCGCATGTACCGCTACTTCGTGATCTTCAAAAGTCATTGTTTCAAATGCCACGAGCGTTTTTCCGGAAAGTGCAGAGGCATCAAAGGTAAAGGAAAGCTCTACGCTGCCGTTAGCTTCTTCCGGAGTGAAACTTGTTTCTGCAGTCACAGCTTTGCCATCCACATCGAAAGGTTTTTCGGTTTCCGCATCCATGAGTGTTCCTGTCAGCTTGTACTCTTTGCCTGGGATCAGGTTTTTGTATTCCACAAGGTCTGTAAGCGTCAGTTCTTTTTCCGGTTTTGCATAGTGTGTGCCGGAAGCAGCATCTGTTGCAGTGGTTTTGATTTCCGGGAAGTAAATAGTCTGTCCTTCATCCGCAATGTCTGTGTGTACGGCAACTTCCTTGTCTTTGTAAGCCAGGGATTCAAAGACAACTACTGTTTTCCCTTTTAAGGAGCTGGCATCAAAGGTAAAGGTAACATCTACCGTACCAGCGGATTCTTTTGGCTTGAAGGATGCTTTTGCTGTCACCGGTTTTCCGTCTGCTTCGACTGGTTTCTTTGTTTCTTTATCTATCAGAGTTCCAGTCACTTCATATTTCTGGTTAGGAACCAGCCCCTTAAAGGAAACCGTATCCACCAGCGTGATTTCTTCCTTTGCACAGGAAATATTGGAGTTCGTGTCCGCATCTTTCGCAGTAGTCTTGATTTCCGGGAAATAGATGGTCTGGTCTTCATCGTTGATGTCGGTATGGACTGCAAGCTGCATCTCATCCTGATATAATTCCTCGAAGACAACGGTTGTTTTTCCCTTTAAGGAAGTTGCATCAAAGGTAAAGGTTACTTTGACGGAGCCGGAGGATTTCTTTGCAGTAAATTCAGTTTCAGAAATCACCGGTTTTTCATCCACAAGGATTGGTTCCCCGGTTTTTTTATCCATTAAGGTTCCAGTCAGTTTGTATTTCTGGCCCTTTTTCAGTCCTTCGTATTCCACAACGTCTTCAATGGTCACTTCTTTTGCCGGCTGGCTCATGTGTGTACCGGTCTCGGCATCCAGAGCAGTCGTGCCGATCTCAATGGCATCATCGGTCAGAGTTCCAACCTGTATCAGAACAGAATCCTTATAAACCTTGACTTCAAAGGTTAAAAGATCCATGCCTTTGTTGGAATCACAACGCTGTTCCGCCAGAGTGTAAGTATCGTAAATGAGAGCGCCTTTGGAATCATCCGGTTTGGAGGTGCCGAACCAGATGCCGTCTTCCGAAGACTCACCCCGGTTGGTATTTGCGGTATGTTTGTTCCATTTGGAGGAAGTGCTGGCATAACCGTTGGCATCTGTCACAATCACATGGCTTTCGCCTGTTGTTTTGGAAGTGATCTTAAATGGCACATTTGCCAGACGGTTCTGGCTGCCGTCAGCAATCTTGACAAATTCCAGATCCCCGCGGATGACCTGATTGGAGATGGAATTGTCTTTTGCAGTCAGTTCCACGATTTTTCCCTGTTCTGTGATGTCAAATTCTACAGAGATCTTTCCGCTGTTCAGATAACCGGAAGGTGCAGTTGTTTCATCCACACGGTAATGTCCGAATGGGAGAGCATCTTTTGCAGTTGCAGCAGAACCGGATTTATCGGCAGTAAGTGTAAGGACAACCTGATCTTTCGTGTAGGATGTTCCGTCTACTAATACCGGATTTTCATTTAACGTAGTGATCGCAAAGACAGTACCTTCCAAAGTGGCAGAACCCTGCGGTTTTGCTTCTCCGGTCTCGCTGTCACGTTTCTGGATCTTCACTCCGCCACGGATGACAGATTCTTCTATGGTAGAAGACTGGTATACCGAAACCATTTCCTGCTTACCGTCACCTGTAATTTTCTGTACGAAGACAGTTGGATTGAGCTGGTATCCGGCAGGGGCTTTGCTTTCCTGTACCGTTATGGTACCGAGCGGAAGACAGACGGTCTTGCCAT
>NZ_JRFU01000047.1 GCF_003122485.1 Eubacterium ramulus | reverse complement strand
GCTGACCAGAATCACGCACCAAGTCTCACGTGCGTTCGACTTGAATTATTTACACTACCTGTTTGTTATTCAGTTATTGTCAGTAAAAAACTTAGTGAGCAGCATCGTACTCAGCCAAGTATTTTTTCGTATATTCCACATCAGATGGGCAATCCAGATATTCGGTGCCATATTTCTGACGGGTTTCATTTCCTTTTCCTGTGATCAGTAGAATGGTTTTTCCTTCGGCTTCCATGATCGCTTTGTGGATAGCTTCTCCACGATCTTCGATCATTTCATACGGACAATGCTGTGCCTCTACATACTGCGCAATGTCTTTGGAAATCTGTTCTACCGGTTCCGCACCCGGATCCTCAGCAACCAGATATACTTTTTTAGAGTACATACCGGCGATGGTTCCAAGGTCACGGCGGCGGATAAATGCTTTTTTACCCGGGCAGCCGAAAATGGAAATGATATCGTAATCTGGATACTCTTTTCTGGTGGAAGAGAAGAGTTTGTCAAAGCTTAATTTGTTGTGTGCATAGTCAACAACGGCGATGATATTCTTGTCTGCAGACATATAAGTTTCCATTCTTCCTGAGGAACGTGCACGGTACAGACCGGATTTCATAAACTCAACCGGAATGTTGAATACATAAGCGGCAGCGATGGCAGCTAAAGCATTTTCTACATTAAAGAGTCCCGGCATGGTCAGTGCAAAAGTCTCATCGAAGCGGTCACATTTTACACGGAAGTGGATTTCATGGTCTACTTTTTCAATATCATATCCGTAAATGTCACTGCCTTCGTTTGTACCGAAGGTAATTACATTTGGAGCTGCTTTTGCAGCTTCTGCAACACGCTCAAAATAATCAGAGTTTGTATTGATCAGCGCATTCTTTGTCTGTGCGAACATTTTTAACTTGGAAGAGAAGTAATCTTCAAAATCCGGATGTTCGATCGGACTGATATGATCCTCAGAAATGTTCAGGAAGATGGCAGCGTCAAACATGATCTGCTCCACACGACCATATTTTAAAGCCTGACTGGATACTTCCATTTCAAGGAAATCAATCCCGGAATCTACGGCATTGCGGAAATGCTGCATCAGTTCGATATTTTCCGGAGTGGTGATGTGGGATTCCACTTTTGTTATACCGTCATAAACATCGATGGAAGAGATGACAGCGCTCTCTTTTTTGCCAAGGCTTGCCATATAGTCATCCACGATGGCTTTTACATAGTAAGCGGTGGTAGATTTTCCCTTGGTTCCGCCGACACCGATCAGGTTCAGATCTTTGGACGGATCGTTATAAAAAAGTTTGCCAAGGTACGGCATTGCTTTTCTGACATCAGAAACTAAAATGTATGGAACTTCTGTATTCAGATCAAATTTCTGTTCGCTGACATATAAAGTGGCGCCGTGGGAAACCGCGTCTGCCAGATATTCCGGACGGAAAGCGGCTCCTTTACAGACAAATAAGGTTCCGGATGCCGCTTCTTTGGAATTGTAAGTTAATCCCTGAACGGAATCAGCGGCATGACCATACAGATTGCTGTCTGTCACAAGACCGGCGTCTGTCAGGGTATTCAGATAATCCTGCTGTGTATAAGTAATCATAAGTATTCCTCTCTGCTTTTAGTGGTAGTATGTTTTAAATTTGCGGAAGTGGCTGAAGTGGTTCTTGACCATACGCAGCCAGCGGTTAAAGTTGAAATCGCCTTTCATAAATACTGGATTTACAACTTTTCCTTCCCGGATCAGACGGTTTAATTTTTCTTTGTTTTCCGGTTGATGTACATATTTGCGGGCAACTGCTTTCGGTACAACCATCCAGAGGTGTTCGTCTTTTGCAATTTTAAACGGAATGTCTTTGTTGTATACAAACTCTTCGACAAAATAACGGGCTACGTTGAAACCGGAACCTGTCACATAGTAGTTGGAACGTCCCTGACGGGTGTTGATCTCAAAGAATTTGTAGCGGTTGTCACGGATATCGTATTTGATATCAAAATTTGAAAATCCGACATAACCGATAGTCTCTAACAGGTTTTTAACCTTTGTCATCAGTTCTTCCTGCGGTTCTGTGATGATCACGGCATGGTTACCGGAACCGTGTGGTGTATGTTCCTCTAAGAGAACGTGTCCGAGACACATCATTTTTACTTTTTTGTCTTTTCCGGAGAAGCAGGTCAGTACACGCATGAATTCGTCATTTCCAGGAATAGTATCCTGAATGATGAGGGAATCGGTGTATCCTGCATCGTAGATCTGACGGATCGTGTCTTTTAATTTTTTGTCGTTATCAATTTTGTATACTTTTTCCTGTGTCGGGAATTCATGCTCCCAATACATAACGGAGTTGGACGGTTTTAAAATGACCGGGAAAGAGAACGGCAGTTCAAAATCCAGATCCATGCCGTGACGGAATACAAGAGTATCCGGAAAATCAATATCGTGTTCACGGCAGAGACGGTAGAACAGTTCTTTCTGCTGCAGTCTGTCCATCAGCTCAAAATCGATGTACGGAGCAATGACATTTTCCGGCATCTCATCTTTATGACGGCTGCACAGTGCTACATAGGAATCGCCGCAACCGATGGTAAGGACGGTTTTGTCTGCGTGTGCAGCGGCAAAATCGCGGACGGTCTGCATAAATACTTCGTCTGTATCAATTTTTAAATTTGCATGGTATTCAATAATATTACTGTTGTAACTTGGACCGCTTGGAAACTTTCCAAATACATAGGTTTTTACCTGATATTCTTCATAAAATGCACGGGCAACACTGTATGTATTGATGTCGCCGCCAAAAAGCATTGGTATGAAGGGCTGTTTTTTAAATTCCATATCTATAATCCTCCAATTATTTCTATTGTGATTCCTGCACTATTTTATACCAGATGCGTCATTTATACAAGTTCATTTCCCGGAAAAAATTATGTTATAGTTCGTCAGAAAACGCATGTAGTTGACACTAAAAAACAGATTTGATATAGTCGAAAGCGGAAAAGTGTGTTATGATACATTTTTGCAAGAAAAATATTACCTTTTATAAAGAAAAGGAACCATAAGCATAAGGAAAGGAAACCATAAGCATATGGAAAAAAAAAAATTAGGAATTTTAGGAGGAATGGGATCAGAAGCTACGGTGCTTTTTTATAAAAAGATTATCGATAATACTTCGGTAAACAATGACCGTGAGCATCTGGACATTCTCATTTATAATCATGCGTCGATTCCGGATCGTACGGAATGCATTTTGTGTGGAAAGCAGGATTATCTGTGGGACATTATTGCAAAAGATATCCGCGGTATGGAGCAGCTTGGATGTGAATATTTTGCAATTCCATGTAACACCTGTCATTATTTTGCAGACCGTCTGCAGGAACTGACAAACGGAAAATTCATCAACATGATCGAAGAGACTGCACGTTACGCATCTGAGCGGGGCAGAAAGAAAGTCGGTGTTATGGCGACAGATGGAACGGTCAAGGGCGGTATGTACAAAAAAGCACTGGAAAAATATGGCATTGAAGTGGTATATCCGTCAGAAGAACGTCAGAAAGATGTTATGTCTCTGATCTATGAGCAGATCAAACGTGGTGAGAAAGGTGACCGTCATCAGTTTATGAACGTGGTGCATGAACTGCGTGGACAGGGCTGTGATGCAGTGATTCTTGCATGTACAGAGTTATCTGTATTAAATGTCAATTACAGCCTGAATCCGGACTTTTATATTGATGCCATGAACGTAGTGGCAAAGGCATGTATTGAAAGATGCGGCGGTGTTTACTGCGAGTAATTTTCGCTACCATAATATGTAAAGGTATGGTATAATAATTTCAAATGAGTCAATGGGTTGGTATGATTGACAAGTGATGAATGTTATTTATGAGAGAATGCATTTAAGTGAGTCAACATAGCAATGTGATTGATAAAGAGCGAAATTATAGCGTGATGTGATCACAAAATAATGAAAGTAAATAAAAAGAAAGGACAGAATTCTTATGAAGAGAGTTTTACTGAAGCTGAGCGGAGAAGCGCTGGCAGGAGATAAAAAATTTGGTTTTGATGAGGCAACCGTTACCGTTGTTGCAAATCAGGTAAAACAGTTAGTAGATCAGGGAATTGAAGTCGGTATCGTAATCGGCGGAGGAAACTTCTGGAGAGGACGTACCAGCGAGACCATCGACCGTACAAAAGCAGATCAGATTGGTATGCTTGCAACTGTTATGAACTGCATTTATGTATCTGAGATCTTCCGTTCCGTAGGAATGAAGACAAACGTACTGACACCGTTCGAGTGCGGTTCCTTTACAAAACTGTTTTCCAAAGACCGTGCAAACAAATATTTTGAAAAAGGAATGGTTGTATTTTTCGCAGGTGGAACCGGTCATCCGTATTTCTCCACAGATACAGCAACTGTTCTGCGTGCCATCGAGATCGAGGCAGACGTTATCCTGCTTGCAAAAGCAATCGATGGTGTATATGACAGTGATCCGAAGACAAATCCGGATGCAAAACGTTACGATGAGGTAAGCATTCAGGAAGTTATCGACAAACAGCTGGCAGTTGTTGATCTGACGGCATCCATCCTGAGCATGGAAAATAAAATGCCGATGTATGTATTTGGATTAAACGAGGAGAACAGCATTGTAAAAGCAATCAGCGGCGATTTTAACGGAACGAAAGTAACCGTATAATCCATATAAGATAAGTAATATCAGAAGGTAAAAAGAAAATATTTGGAGGATTAAAATATGGCAAACGAGACAATCAAACCTTATGAGACAAAGATGCAGAAATCTTACAACAACTTACTGGAGGAGTACACATCCATCCGTGCAGGTCGTGCAAATCCGCATGTACTGGATCAGATCCGCGTAGATTATTATGGCGCACCGACAGCAATCCAGCAGGTTGCAAACGTATCTGTTCCGGAAGCACGTATGATCATGATCCAGCCTTGGGAGGCATCCATGGTAAAAGCAATCGAGAAAGCAATCATGACATCCGATCTTGGAATCAATCCGACAAACGATGGAAAATGTATTCGTCTGGTATTCCCGGAGCTGACAGAGGAGAGACGTAAAGATCTTGCCAAAGATGTAAAGAAAAAAGGCGAGGCTGCCAAAGTTGCTGTTCGTAACATCCGTCGTGATGCAAACGATGCTTTAAAGAAAATTGGTAAAGCAGGCGATGTATCTGAGGACGAGATCAAAGATCTGGAGACTCAGGTTCAGAAACTGACAGACAAATACATTGCTGATGTTGACGCTGCAGTTGCAGAAAAAACAAAAGAGATCATGACAGTATAATAGCAAAATACAGTATTTTGCTGATGTCAATTCATAGAAATTCATAATCGAATCGAACACAGATGAATGGCATTGACTGATCTGAAAAATCGGAAAGATAAGAAAGATGGGGACATGGCGCAGGCTATGTCCTTTTCTGAGAAAGGGGAAAAATATGGAACTTTCACAGTTGAAGATACCGACCCATGTCTCCATTATCATGGATGGAAACGGTCGTTGGGCGAAATCAAAGGGGATGCCGCGTACTTACGGACACTCCAAAGGCGCAGATGTGATCATGGATATCTGTGAGGATGCAGATGCACTTGGTATCAAATATCTGACAGTATATGCATTTTCCACAGAAAACTGGAGCCGCCCGGAATCAGAAGTAAAGACATTAATGTTTTTATTCCGTAAATATATCAAAATCTGCTATACAAAAGCGATGAAAAATAACACCAGAGTGCGCGTGATCGGAGACAAGACCGGTCTGGCAGAAGATCTGCAGGAAAGTATCCGCACACTGGAAACTGACACCGCAAAAAATACTGGTCTGCAGTTTCAGATTGCGATTAATTACGGCAGCAGGGATGAGATGCTGCGCGGCATGCGCCAGATGATGCAGGATTATAAAGAAGGAAAAATCACACTGGAGGAAGTGGATGAAGCACATTTTTCAGATTATCTGGATACTGCAGGAATCCCGGATCCGGATCTGATGATCCGTACCAGCGGAGAGCAGAGACTGTCTAATTATCTGATGTGGCAGCATGCATACAGTGAGTTTTATTTTACGGATACTCCATGGCCGGAGTTCAATAAAGCAGAGCTGGTGAAAGCGATTGAGGCTTATACAAGCCGTGACCGTCGTTATGGTAAGGTAAAGGCGTAACGGAATTTGAGCCGAATATATCAGATGGGAGCCAATCCCCCATCTGATATAGCCTCCGGCAGGATTACAGAGGTGCGCAGTTGAAGTATGTCATGCAATTGCATGACGCGCACCTCGCAACAAGAATGCCGGAGCATTCTTGAAATGAAAGCTTGTGTATAACTTGGGTTAGCATAAGTTTTGCATATGTGGTTGATGATAAAAAGGGATTTTTAAAGAAATACCTGAATGTAAGAGAGGAAAAAATATGTTTAAGACAAGACTGTTGAGTGGTATCGTTCTGGTGCTGCTGGCATTGCTATTTATTATACACGGAGGATACCTGCTTCTGACCGTACTGGGAATTATCTCCCTGATCGGACTGTTTGAGCTGTACCGTGTATTTGGAATTGAAAAAAGTGCACCGGGAATCGTGGGCTATGTGGCAGCCATTGTATATTATCTGAATGTAGCATTTGGTTTTATCCCGGATATTATGATGTTTGTGATGGCATTGCTGATCGTGTGTATGTGCGTGTTTGTTTTTGGCTATCCGAAATTTCATGCGAACCAGATCATTGCTACATTTTTCGGCGTGTTCTATGTGGCAGTTATGCTGTCCTGCATTTATGAGACACGTTCTTTAGAGGGCGGAAGATATCTGGTATGGTTGATCTTTTTGTGCTCCTGGGGCTGCGATACCTGTGCATACTGCGTGGGAATGCTCTTTGGAAAACACAAGATGGCACCGGTGTTAAGCCCGAAAAAATCAGTGGAAGGTGCTGTCGGCGGTGTGGTTGGAGCTGCATTACTGACACTTATTTACGGATTCTTATTCCGTGGTTCTATGCATGTAGATGTGCCATATATTTTTATGATGGCAGGTATCTGTGCGGCAGGCGCACTGATCTCCATGGTGGGTGATCTGGCAGCTTCCGCGATCAAGCGTAACTTTGATATCAAAGATTATGGAAAACTGATTCCGGGTCACGGTGGTATTCTGGATCGTTTTGACAGTGTCATTTTTACTGCACCGATCATTTTCTATCTGACTGGTAATCTGTTACAGCTTGCTATTTAAAAGTGCTGCATTTCACATACATTATTTGAAAATGCGTATTTAGACTATCATTTTTTAGCATGTGAAGTGCGAATTTTAACTTAAAACTTTCAAGAGAAAGGAATAAGAGGAATGAAATATATAGCGATTCTGGGTTCCACCGGTTCCATCGGTACCCAGACACTGGAAGTTGTGCGTGCACAACAGGATATAAAAGTAACCGCATTATCAGCAGGCGATAACATTGACCTGCTGGAGCGGCAGATTCGTGAATTCAAACCGGTTCTGGCAGCGGTAAAGACAGAAGAAAAAGCGAAAGAACTGGCACTTCGTATCAGTGATCTTGATATTCCGGTACTGTCTGGCATGGACGGACTGATGGCAGTGGCTTGTGAAGAAAAAGCAGAAGTTCTGGTAACAGCGATTGTTGGCATGCTTGGCATCCGCCCGACGATTGCAGCGATTGAAGCCGGAAAAGACATTGCACTGGCAAATAAGGAGACTCTGGTAACTGCGGGACATATTATTATGCCGCTGGCAAAAAAATGTGGTGTTCGTATTTTACCGGTAGACAGTGAACACAGTGCAATCTTTCAGTCTCTGAATGGGGAGAAAGAGCACGGAAACAAGATTGACAAAATTTTATTGACCGCTTCCGGCGGACCGTTCCGTGGAATGACCAGAGAGCAGCTTTCCCAGGTGCGTCTGGAGGATGCCCTGAAACACCCGAATTGGGTGATGGGACGTAAAATTACCATTGATTCTGCAACATTGGTAAACAAAGGTCTGGAAGTAATGGAAGCAAAATGGCTGTTTGACGTAGAGCTGGATCAGATTCAGGTTGTAGTACATCCGCAGAGCGTGATCCATTCCATGGTACAGTACGAGGATGGTGCGATCATTGCGCAGCTTGGTACACCGGATATGAAACTTCCAATCCAGTATGCACTGTATTATCCGGAACGTAGATTTTTACGCGGCATGCGCCTTGATTTTTACAAGCTTGGTCAGATGACATTTGAAGCACCGGATATGGATACCTTTGAGGGACTGAAATTTGCGTTGGAGGCTATGCGCCGCGGTGGAAATATTCCGACGGTATTTAATGCAGCAAATGAGAAAGCAGTAGCAATGTTTCTGGAGCGGAGAATCGCATTTCTTGATATTCCTGATATTATCGCATCTGCAATGGAGGAAATTACATATATTGAACATCCGTCTGTGGAAGAGATTCTGGCAACGGAGGCAGCAGTATATGAATGGATAGAAAGCAGGTGGTAGGGTGATCATAAAGTATATCATAGCGATATTACTGTTCAGTGCGATTATTCTGTTTCACGAACTGGGACATTTCCTGCTGGCAAAAGCCAACGGAATCCGGGTCAATGAGTTTTCTCTGGGACTGGGACCAACCATCGTGGGATTTACAAAAGGTGAGACAAAGTATTCCATTAAACTGCTGCCTTTTGGCGGCGCCTGTATGATGGAGGGCGAGGACAGCCAGAGTGATGATGACCGGTCTTTTCAGAAAAAATCTGTCTGGGCGCGGATCAGTGTCGTTGCGGCGGGACCGATTTTTAACTTTATCATGGCCTTTGTGTTGGCAGTCATCATTCTTGGAAATATCGGTATCTCCACACCAACCGTAGCGCAGGTGGAAGATGGATATGGTGCTCAGACAGCAGGATTGCAGGCAGGTGATGAGATCATCAAAATGAATCATAAACATATTCATTTTTTCAAGGAAATCAGTATGTATACACTGTTTCATGCCGGTGAGACTGTGGAAGTTACTTATGAGAGAAATGGTGAGCGCCATATCGTAGAAGTGCAGCCGACTTATGATGAGGAACAGGGACGTTACCGTTACGGAATTGACGGTTCCGGTGAATATACAAAAGTCGGTCCGATCAAGACACTGCAGTACAGTGTGTATGAAGTGAAATACTGGATTCAGTATACAGTGGGAAGCCTGAAAATGCTTCTGACCCGTCAGGTCAGTGTCAACGATCTGTCCGGTCCGGTTGGAATTGTAAAAACCATCGGGGATACTTACGATATGAGCAAGTCGGATGGTGCATTTTACGTCTGGATGAATTTGCTGAATCTGGCGTTGCTGCTGTCGGCAAACCTTGGTGTGATGAATTTGCTTCCGATTCCGGCACTGGACGGTGGTCGTCTTGTATTTCTGGTGATCGAGGCGATTCGTGGAAAGCGCGTCAGTGAAGATAAAGAAGGCATGGTGCATTTTATCGGATTATTGTGTCTGTTTGGACTGATGATCCTGATTATGTTTAATGATATCCGAAAGCTGATACCATAGGCAAATTAAGAACGTTTCGATAGAATTTACTGAGATGAAGTAGAGAAAGTAATGTTTCTTCTGATAAACTGTGAAGTAACAACTATTTAGCTATGAGCAAGTAGTGTAAAAGGATTTGGAATATCCGCTTATTTTAAAAGGAGAAGAAAATGGCAGAGAGAAGACGTACAAAAGAGGTACGAATCGGTGATGTGGTCATTGGTGGCAAGCATCCCATCGCGATTCAGTCCATGACAAATACAAAGACACAGGATGTGGAGGCAACGGTAGCTCAGATTCTGCAGCTGGAGCGTGCGGGATGTCAGATCATCCGCAGTACGGTTCCGGATATGGAAGCGGCAAAAGCGTTGGCAGAGATCAAAAAACAGATTCATATTCCACTTGTGGCGGACATACATTTTGATTATAGACTTGCCATTGCAGCGATGGAAAATGGTGCAGATAAGATCCGTATCAATCCGGGCAATATCGGTTCTGCAGAGCGCGTGAAAGCAGTAGTTGACTGTGCCAGAGAGCGGAATATTCCGATCCGTGTCGGTGTAAACAGCGGTTCTCTGGAAAAAGAACTGGTGGAGAAATACCACGGTGTTACCGCAGAAGGAATCGTGGAGAGTGCACTGGATAAGGTAAAAATGATCGAGGATTTCGGTTATGACAATCTGGTTATAAGTATCAAATCTTCCGATGTCATGATGTGTGTCAAAGCACATGAACTGATTTCCAAAAAGACAGATTATCCGCTGCATGTGGGCATTACAGAATCTGGAACCATCATCAGCGGAAACATCAAATCTTCTATCGGTCTGGGACTGATCTTAAATCAGGGAATCGGTGACACGATCCGTGTTTCTCTAACCGGAGATCCGGTGGAAGAGATCAAATCTGCCAAACTGATCCTGAAAACACTGGGACTGCGCAAAGGCGGTATTGAGATTGTTTCATGTCCGACCTGCGGACGTACCAGCATTGATCTGATCGGTCTGGCAAATAAAGTGGAAAATATGGTGGCAGAGTTCCCACTGGATATAAAAGTAGCCGTTATGGGCTGCGTGGTAAACGGACCGGGTGAAGCAAAAGAAGCGGATCTTGGTATCTGCGGCGGCAGACAGGAAGGTCTGCTCATTCGCCGTGGCGAAGTGATAAAGAAAGTTCCGGAGGCAGAGTTATTAGAAGCACTGCGACAGGAGCTCATCAATTGGAGTGAATAGATAAATGGCAAAAAGCTTTTTTGAGGTATTTCCACAATTAAAACTGGATACAGATCTGCAGGGCATGCTGGATGATGCCACGGTTTCAAAGGTTTCTACAACGAGACAGAGAAACTCACTGCGCATTTATCTAGGATGCGGCAGACTTTTGCCAAAAGAAAAAGTATATTTTCTGGAAAATGAGCTGAAACGGCAGCTTTTTCCGCATCATACGATGAACATCAAGATCATTGAAAAATTCCAGCTGTCCGAGCAGTATACATTGAAAAACCTGCTGGATGTGTACTGGAACAGTATTTTGACGGAATTTCACCGCTACAGTCTGCTGGAATACAATCTGCTGCGTCATGCAAAATTAGACGTGGTGGAAGAAAAAGTACTGCGTGTCAGTCTGGAAGATTCGGTTCTGGCGCATCAGAAGGAAGAGGAAATTTATCACATTCTGGAGAAGATTTTCAATGAACGCTGCAATCTGTCGATTCAGATTGAGATGGAGTTTCATGAAAAAGAGGCATCAAAATATCGGAAAAATGCAGATATCAAGATGCAGAATGAGGTAGAAAATGTCATCCGGCTTTCCAGCTTTGGTGCGAAGCGTCATCCGGAGGGAGAATACATGGAAAGCCCGGAAGCCGGTGCGTCGGAAGTACCTTGGGAGACTGGTGATTCTGCAGCAAAACCTGCAAAAAAAACAGCAGAAAAGAAAACCGAAAAAGCAGCAGCTGTCAAAAAGGAATCCTCTGCAGCAGAGAAAAAGCCTGCAAAACAGGAAGACCGTGGCGGTTTCAAAAAGAGCTTTGGCGGAAAACGGGATTTCAGGGATCGTGGTTCTTACAAAAGATCCGATAATCCGGATGTGGTATACGGTCGAGATTTTGACGAAGAAGCAATCCGTATCGAACAGATCATGGGAGAGATGGGAGAAGTTGTCATTCGTGGACAGATTCTGTCTATGGATGAGCGCCCGATCCGTGGTGAGAAAACGATTCTGATGTTTTCCATTACCGACTTTACCGATACGATCATGGTAAAAATGTTCTGTAAAAATGAGTATCTGGATGAAATCAAAAATGGCGGTGTTGCGAAAGGTGCATTTTTGAAGATCAAAGGTGTAACAACGATTGACCGGTTTGACAGTGAGCTGACCATCGGTTCTGTCATTGGTATTAAAAAAATCCCGTCCTTTGTATCTACCCGTATGGACACCAGTCCGGTGAAACGTGTGGAACTGCACTGCCATACAAAAATGAGTGATATGGATGGTGTTTCCGATGTCAAAGACATCATCAAACGTGCCATGAAATGGGGACACAAGGCCATCGCCATCACAGACCACGGAGATGTACAGGCGTTCCCGGATGCAAATCATGCCATTGGAAAGGACGATGATTTCAAGATCATTTACGGTATGGAAGCATATCTGGTGGACGATTTGAAAGGTCTGGTAGAACATCCGATGGGACAGTCTTTTGCAGATACCTTTGTAGTATTTGACCTTGAGACCACTGGATTCAGTCCATCCAAAAACCAGATCATTGAGATTGGTGCGGTAAAAGTTGTAAACGGTTCCATCACGGAACGTTTTTCCACGTTTGTCAATCCGAAAGTACCGATTCCGTTTGAAATCGAACAGCTGACCAGCATCAATGACGATATGGTGCTGGATGCGCCGACCATTGACGAAATTTTACCAAAGTTTATGGAATTTTGCCAGGATGCGGTTATGGTTGCACATAATGCAGACTTTGATATGAGTTTTATCAAGCACAACTGCAGTGCGCTTGGATTAGAGTGTGAGAAGACCGTTCTGGATACGGTAGCATTATCCCGTGTTCTGCTTCCGGCACTGAACCGATTCAAGCTGGATACGGTGGCGAAAGCATTGAATGTGTCACTGGCGCATCATCACCGTGCGGTAGACGATGCGGCCTGTACGGCAGAGATTTTTGTTAAATTGGTGGAAATGCTGCGGGATCGTGGTGTGGAAACTATGGAAGATTTAGACCAGATGGAGAGTTATACGGAAGAGACCATTCGAAAAATGCCAAGTTATCATGCGATCATGCTGGCACAGAATGATATCGGTCGTGTGAATCTATATCGTCTGGTATCGGATTCCCATATTAAATATTATAACCGGCGTCCGAAGATTCCAAAAAGCGAATTTATGAAATATCGGGAAGGTATTCTGCTTGGTTCCGCCTGTGAGGCAGGGGAGTTATATCGTACTTTATTACGTGGAAGTTCGCAGGAAGAAGTTGCGCGAATCGTGCAGTTTTATGATTATCTGGAGATTCAGCCGCTGGGAAACAATGCGTTTATGCTGCGCACCGACAAAGAACCGGTGGAATCAGAAGAAGATCTGAAAGATATCAACCGTCAGATCGTAGAACTGGGCGAGCAGTTTAACAAACTGGTTGTGGCAACCTGTGACGTGCATTTCCTTGATCCGGAGGATGAAGTATACCGCCGTATCATCATGGCGGGTAAGGGCTTTAAGGATGCAGATGATCAGGCTCCGCTTTTCCTGCGTACCACAGAGGAAATGCTGAAGGAATTTGAGTACCTTGGCAGTGAAAAAGCAGAAGAAGTTGTCATTGAGAATACAAATAAAATAGCAAATATGTGTGAAAAAATCTCACCGGTCAGACCGGATAAGTGTCCGCCTGTCATTGAAAATTCCGATGGCATGCTGCGTGAGATCTGTTATACGAGAGCGCATGAGATTTACGGCGAAGATCTGCCGCCGGTGGTTGTTGAGCGACTGGAACGTGAGTTGAATTCTATTATTTCTAATGGATTCGCCGTTATGTACATCATTGCGCAGAAGCTGGTGTGGAAATCCAATGAGGACGGTTATCTGGTAGGTTCCCGAGGTTCCGTAGGCTCCTCTTTTGTAGCCACGATGGCAGGTATCACGGAGGTAAATCCGTTAAGTCCGCATTATATTTGCAGTAACTGTCATTATGTAGATTTTGATTCGGATCTGGTAAAAAGTTACGCCGGAAAAGCCGGTTGTGATATGCCGGACCGCAACTGCCCGCACTGTGGTCAGAAGCTGATCAAGGAAGGATTTGATATCCCATTTGAGACGTTCCTTGGATTTAAGGGAAACAAAGAGCCGGATATCGATCTGAACTTCTCCGGTGATTACCAGAGTAAGGCGCATAAATATACCGAGGTTATTTTCGGTGATGGTCAGACGTTCCGTGCGGGAACTATCGGTACGTTAGCTGATAAAACAGCATTTGGATATGTAAAAAATTATTACGAGGAACGTGGTGTTCACAAACGAAATTGTGAGATTGATCGAATCGTACAGGGATGCGTTGGTGTGCGACGTACCACCGGTCAGCATCCGGGTGGAATTATTGTACTTCCACTGGGTGAAAATATTTATTCTTTCACCCCGGTACAGCATCCGGCGAACGATATGACGACGGACATCATCACAACGCATTTTGACTACCATTCCATTGACCACAACCTGTTAAAACTTGATATTCTTGGACACGATGATCCGACCATGATCCGTATGCTTCAGGATCTGACCGGTGTGGATCCGCAGACGATTCCGCTGGACAGCCCGGAAGTTATGTCCTTATTCCAGAATACCTCAGCTCTTGGCATTGAGCCGGAAGATATCGGCGGATGCAAACTGGGGGCTCTTGGAATTCCGGAGTTTGGTACTGATTTTGCTATGCAGATGTTAATTGATACCAAACCACAGGCATTTTCGGATCTGGTCAGAATCGCAGGTCTGTCCCATGGAACAGACGTATGGCTTGGTAATGCCCAGACTTTGATTCAGGAAGGAAAAGCAACGATTTCCACTGCAATCTGTACCCGAGACGATATCATGACATATCTGATCGGTAAAGGACTGGACAGTGAGGAGGCGTTTACCATTATGGAGCGTGTACGAAAAGGTGCCGTTGCCAATGGAAAATGCAAGGAATGGCCGGAATATAAGAAAGACATGCTGGATCACGGGGTGCCGGACTGGTATGTGTGGTCCTGTGAAAAAATCAAGTATATGTTCCCGAAGGCGCATGCGGCGGCATACGTTATGATGGCATGGCGAATTGCATGGTGTAAGGTATTTTATCCGCTGGCTTATTATGCGGCATTTTTCAGTATCCGTGCCACATCCTTTAACTATGAGCTGATGTGTCAGGGAAAAGAACGACTGGAATATTTCATGCATGATTATGAACGGCGAAAAGATACCCTGTCCAAAAAGGAGCAGGATACTTACAAAGATATGCGTATTGTACAGGAAATGTATGCCCGTGGATTTGAGTTTTTACCGATTGACCTTTATAAAGCGAAAGCACATCATTTCCAGATCATTGATAATAAACTGATGCCATCCATCAGTACCATTGACGGTCTGGGAGACAAAGCGGCAGATGCAGTCGTGGAGGCGGCAAAAGACGGAAAATTTCTTTCAAGGGATGATTTCCGGCAGCGTACAAAAGTCAGCAAGACGGTAATTGACCTGATGGTGGATTTGGGAATTTTAGCGGATCTTCCGGAATCCAATCAGTTGTCATTGTTTGATCTGTAGTGGAATGTTTGTTTTTTATAAGTAATCGAAGATAGAGATAAAGAAAAAATTAGTTTATCTATTTTAGCAAAAATATGGGTGAACGTAAGGAGTAAGGCAGATGAAAGATTTACTGGATATTCGAAAGGAGATTGACGGTATCGACCGTCAGATCGTGGAATTATTTGAAAACCGTATGGTATTGACCACACAGGTGGCAGAATATAAAATTTCAACCGGAAAGGCTGTATTTGACAAAGAGCGTGAGGTATCAAAATTAGATTCTGTAGCTGCTTTGGCACATTCTGATTTTAACAGTCATGGAGTCAGAGAGTTATTTGAGCATATCATGTCTGTCAGCAGAAAGCGGCAGTATCAGCTTTTGACAGAGCATGGCAAATTTGCACCGACTGGTTTTGTGGAAGTAAAAGAACTTGATTTTACCCATGCGGCAGCAGCCTTTATTTCGGCTTCCGAAGAAGCGGCAAAAAGCTATTTTCCGGAAGAGTGTGGTTTGCAGAAATGTGCAGACTGGCGGGAAGCCTGCGATGTATTGCAGCGGGAAGAAGTTAATTTCGCCTTTCTTCCGATGCAGGATCCGACATCCGGTTATGTGTCTGCCAATTACAATCTGGTGGCAGAGTATGGCTTTTACATTCTGGAAAAATATGAGACAAGCCCACAGCCGAAGGACCGTTATCTGCTGATTTCCAAAGACCGTGTAACTTTGAGCGGCGCGGACAAGATCAGCATTTGCTTTGAAGCACCGGATGCCTGCGGTTCATTATATCACCTGATGTCTCATTTGACTTACAATAATTTAAATATGAACCGAATTGAGTCCATTGTTATTTCCAGAGATCCACTGGATTATCGTTTCTTCATGGATTTGAGCGGTAATCTGAATGACAGTGCGATCAAAAATGCAGTGCTTGGTCTGCGGGATGAAGCCCGGAATTTTAAGATTTTGGGAAATTACAGATAGTAACAAAATGGAAACTATGATACAATCACATTAATAAGAAGAACCGGATATTCTGGAAAAGTACTTATGAAGTAACACCTTATGAGAAAAGGAAGAGAGATCGTAGGAGGCCAGTCGTATGGAAAAAAAGATATTCTTTATTGATTTTGACGGAACATTAATGCGGGATGATAAAACGATTTCAGATAAAAATCGGGAAGCACTACGGAATGCAGTGGATCAGGGACATTATATCGCCCTTGCAACCGGACGAGCTGTCAGCAGCGGTCGGAGAATTGCAAAAGAACTTGAATTAACGCGACCGGGCTGCTATCTGGTAGCATACAATGGAGGAACTATCTACGATTTTTCAGCAGACTGTATTTTAAGCAACAAGCGTCTGCCGATTGAATATGCTGAATATCTGCTGCGTGAGGCGATAGAAGCTGGGATACATATTCAGACCTATTCCGATACACAGGTGCTTGCGGCAGAACGTAATAAAGAGCTTGACTTTTATGTGAAAAAGACCGGAATGCCATGCAGGATTACCGGAAATCTGAATAGCATGCTATATGAAGAACCGCCGAAAATGCTTCTAATCGATCTGGAGCACAAAGAGCGGTTGGAAGCATTTCAGCAGGCGCATGCAGAGTGGGAGAAAGGAAAGTGTAGCAGCTTTTTCTCCTGCAAAGAATATCTGGAGTATTGTCCACTGGGTGCAAATAAAGGATATGGTGTGGAGTTCCTGTGTGATTTCCTTGGAGTACCGATTGAAAATGCGGTGGCTATCGGAGATGAGGAGAATGATATCAGTATGATCCGCAATGCCGGTGTGGGTGTGGCAATGAAAAATGCGGTGCAGAGCGTAAAAGATGCCGCGGATTATGTCACAGAGCACGATAATAACGAAGACGGCGTGGCAGAAGTTATTGAGAAGTTTTCCTGATGGATGTCTTTTTGAGAAAAATTAATAAATTTTAGAAACTAATACGAAATCGAAGAATGCTTCCGTTTTGATCGTTATTTTGGAAGGGTTCTTCGATTTTTTAGTAATAAATGTGGAGATGAAAGCTAAAAGATAAAGTAAATGAAATAAAATAAATGCAGTAGATTGGAAGTTGTAAAGGAGCTCAAATCAATGAATGATAAATGGAAAGAATTATATGACGCGGCGAAACAGGTATTAAAACCACGAGATGTCTCTGAAATTATTGGGGCAGGTGGAGTTTCCGCAGCAGTAGAATCAGTATCTGGTAAAATATATGTTGGTGTCTGTGTAGATACATCGTGTACATTGGGTATCTGTGCGGAGCGTAATGCTATGTTCAACATGATTACAAATGGAGAAGATGCTATTAAACGTGTGATTGCCATTAACAGAGAGGAAAAAGCGATTCCGCCATGTGGAGCGTGCCGGGAATTTATGGTACAGTTAATGCCAGAACAATACAAGCAGGTTGAAATAATGATGGATTATGAAAATGAGAGGATCGTTACTCTGGGAGATTTGACACCTGAATGGTGGATATAAAATTATATCAGACGTGAGATGACTTTAATTTCTATAGGTGGTGAGTGACAAAATTATATCAGTGGATGGATTTAAGTTTCATTTTAAATGTTATATTCAATTATAATGTAAGATCAGAATCAGGGCAATGGGTTACTTTTTTATAACCCAGGTTATATTAAAAATAGGATTGTTTTCTTGCAAAAAAATAGTTTGTGTGTTATCCTTACAAAAGAATTTAGAGGGAATGAAGTTCTCCCTTGGTAATAAAATTACTTAAACCGCTTATAAAAGCTGATGACTTCTGCGAATAAATCAACGCAGAAAGTGTCAGCTTTTTCTGCGTATATAGGAGGAATTTTATGTTATTAAGTATTGCATTGATCCTGATTTTGGGAATGTTCATGGGATGGCTCTGCCAGAAGATTAAATTGCCGAGTCTGCTTGGAATGTTGATTACAGGTATCGTTCTGGGACCATATGGCTTGAATCTGTTGGATGGCAGTATTCTTGGCATATCTGCCGATCTACGAAAAATAGCACTGATCATTATTCTTACAAGAGCAGGTCTGGGACTGGATATATCGGGGTTGAAAAAGATTGGCAGACCGGCAGTTCTTATGTGTTTTGTGCCGGCATCTTTTGAGTTGATCGGTATGATTTTATTAGCACCAAAACTGATGGGATTAACGACGTTGGAGGCGGCTATTATGGGTGCTGTACTTGCGGCAGTTTCCCCGGCTGTGGTTGTTCCGAGAATGGTGAAACTTATGGATGAGGGCTACGGAGTAAAAGAAGGAATTCCGCAATTGATCCTTGCAGGTGCGTCCGTTGACGATGTGTATGTTATCGTTCTGTTTTCCACTTTTGTTGGAATGATGCAGGGAGAAGGTGCTTCCGTGCTTAAGTTTGTAAATATTCCGATTTCCATATTTTTAGGAATCGCGATTGGATTAGTCCTTGGAGTTTTGTTAGCACATTATTTCAAAAAGGTGCATATCCGTGATACGTCAAAGCTGTTGATTATTTTGAGTATCTCATTTTTACTTGTAGTGCTTGAGGATAAATTGACAACCGCTATTACATTTTCCTCACTGATCGCAATTATGTTTATTGGCGTAGGACTACAGAAAAGGAGAGAAGTTGTTGCAAAGCGGCTTTCTGCAAAATATGGAAAGTTATGGGTGGCAGCAGAAGTTTTTCTGTTTGTGCTTGTAGGAGCAACAGTAAATATATCATACCTTGGAAAAGTCGGAGCGAAGGCTCTCCTTGTAATTGTTGGTGCACTTGTATTCAGAATGCTTGGTGTATTTGTATGCCTGTTAGGAACAAGCCTGAAACGAAAAGAGCGGTTATTTGCTATGCTGGCGTATACCCCAAAAGCAACCGTTCAGGCTGCAATTGGAGGAATCCCGCTGGCATTAGGTTTCGCCTGCGGAGATACGGTGCTTACTGTGGCGGTTCTTGCGATTGTGATCACAGCACCACTTGGGGCATTTGCCATTGATCTGTCGTATAAGAAATGGCTGAGCAGGTAAAGAAAAACTACAAAACGAATAAAAAAATCCTAAAGTTATGCAATTCAAGAATGCTCCGGCATTCTTGTTGCGAGGTGCGCGTCATGCAA
>NZ_JRFU01000046.1 GCF_003122485.1 Eubacterium ramulus | reverse complement strand
ATTATAAGGATGAGATCAGGGGATTTTTTGGCGTGGATAATCCACCGATCAGTGATTACAGAGCACTTACCACCTTCTTAAATATGATTGGAACGCTTCTTATTTCATTTTTGAAAGTGCGTAATTCATTTAGAAATTCGAATAAACTGGCAAAACTGAGCAGTTATTCCTCTCTTTCAAAAATTTATGAATCCATGTATTTTATTAATGTGCAGACAGGAAAATATCACATTGTAAAGACAACAGCGCAGTATAACGGATATTTGGAAAAGGATGTCAGAAAAATAGGGGAATACGCGATCTTGGATGACTTTTGTGGACATATCGAGCGCATTGCAGACAAAATATGCATGGAATCACGAATGGAAGAATCTCTGGAGTTTATAGATCTTCGCACGGTGGAAGAACGGCTTCATGGGAAAAACAGTATCGCACATGAATTTGTAGACAAAAGAAGAGGCTGGTGTCGCAGCAGATTTATTCCGGTAGATTATGATGAAGATGGCAGACTTTTACATGTGATTTACTGTATTGAGTCTATCGATGAGGAGAAAAAACGAGAGAACCGTCTGCTTTATCTGGCGCAGACCGATCTGATGACAGGATTATGTAACCGCGGAAGCGGAGAGCGAAGAATCAATGAGCTTTTACAGGAAAGAACGGGTGGATTACTTTGCCTGCTTGACTGTGATAAATTCAAGGCAGTAAACGATACATATGGGCATTCGGTAGGCGATAAAGTGATCATCGCCGTTGCAGAAAGTTTACAGAAATCATGTCGGGAGAACGATGTGCTCCTGCGTCTTGGTGGGGATGAGTTCGCGATATTTATGCCGGGTCTGTTAGAACAAAAGTCAGCAGAGAAATTCTTTGACAGACTTTTTGAAAACGTTGGCGAGATTGCCATTGAAGAAATGCAGGGAAAACATGTCGAAATAAGTTTGGGTGCATGTTTCTATGACGGATCAGAATTCGTTTCATTCGATCAGCTGTATAGAAATGCCGACCACGCGATGTATCAGAGCAAAAAGAAACAAGGTTATAGTGCAACAATCTACGATGGACAGTAAGAAATTGTTGGCGCAGCGGTCTAACTGAAGAATGTAAAAGAATAAAGAGAGATATCACAGTGTAAATGGCGTCAAATTTATTTTCTCTTACCAGGCGATTGTTAGCCGGGAAGAGAAAATAAATTTGGCGCCTTCACTATATAAAATGATGAAGAAAAATTGTTAGCCGGGAAGACAAAAATAAATTTGGCACCTTCACTATTTAAAATGATGAGGAATTTTTCATGGCTTCCAGAAATTCATACGGCACAGCCATATTTCCCTTTCCAGTGCCAAGATGAATATACGGCTTATTAGCACCATGAAAATCAGAACCACCGGAGAGCAGCAACTGATATTTTTCTGCCATTTCCCGGAAATCCTTTTCATCAGAACCCTGATTGCAGGAATATACCGCTTCAATGCCGTTCAAACCTGCGTTCACAAGTTCTTCAATCATGGCGGTCAGTTCTGCACGTTTCATTTTATAGAGACATGGGTGCGCGAGAATTGCAAGCCCGTCTGCTTGATGGATCAGAGCCACCGACTGCATTGGAGTGATCTTATAACGGTCTACATAGCATTTACATCCGTCACCGATATATTTGTCAAAAACGGTTTTCAGATCTTTCACCTGTCCGGAATCCACCAGATATCTGGCAATGTGCGGACGTGCGACTACGGTATCTGGATTCAGACGATACAAGTCTTCTGCAGTGATCTGAAAACCTTCTTCCTGAAGTTTTTCTACCATTTTCAGATTGCGGTTGTCGCGGTTATCGCGGAATTTTGCCAGTTCTGCCTGAAGTTCGGTATTTGCAGGATCAATGAAGAGTCCTACGACGTGGATTTCTGTTCCGTGATATTCTGTAGAAAGTTCCACACCCGGAATGACTTCAAGATCGGATGCTTTGCCGGCAGCAAGTGCTTCGGAAACACCGTCAACGGTATCGTGATCAGTTAATGCAAATGCGGAGAGTCCACATCGTTTTGCTTCTGCAACGAGTTCCGTTGGGGTGAAAGTACCGTCAGAAGCAGTAGAGTGTACATGTAAATCAATTGGTTTATTCATAGGAAACATGTCCTTTCTTTATATAATATAAAAAACTATAAGTATTGCACATATAATACTGTGAAGAAATATTTTCCCGTTATTAATTGAAATGGATATTTTTTGAAAAACAATTCTTTTTGAAATATCCGAAGATATAGGTGGAAAATTATTTCAAAAGTAGTATAATAAAAAAGTAAAATCTATGCAAGAAGGAATACGGAAACCAAATTTATATTATATTTTACTTTTGAAACAGCGCATGTGAACGGTCATAAATTTATCTGTAAAAACGGATAAAAAATATTGAAAAAACCAGATGACGTTGAAAAAAAAGTATGATATAGTCTCATCTTTGACAGTTGATTAGTTAAAAAAGCGCTACAATCCCTGTAAATACAAGGGGTGTGGCGCTTTTGTTTGTATACATGAAATATAGTAATGTTTTATCTCCGCTTACTTTTTTTCTGAATTCCTTTCATTTTCCGTTTTGTTATGAATTGATAGTCCGTTCTGAATCCGCAGGTTTCATGGAGATCGTCAGTGATTTCCTGACGTTCATATACCGGCATGAATCCCTGTTCTTCTATATCCGCAAATTTTATATCCTTTAAAGTACGAAGTAATTGTTCTGTAGTATAAGTTCCTTTCAGAGAGCGATTCAATAATCGAAAATGTAACAGAGCAAGAAAGCAGGTAAGGAAATGGGCTTTAATCCGGTCTTCACGGTTTAAGTAAACGGGTCTGGCTTCAAAGTCTGTTTTCATAGTTCTGAAACAGTCTTCAATCTGCCATCTTCCTTCACTGACTTTTAAGATATCTGCAACGTCATCATCAAGCAGATCTGTACATACCGCATAAAGCCCGTCATACATTTCTTCTTCAGCAATCTTATCCGTATCGAGATAATAGTGGATCTTAGCTTTTTCTCCTTCGTTGGTTACAGCTATCTTATTTACAAATCTTGCAGGATCGTTTGGATTTTTACGCTGTTTTTTTAGAGAGCCATTTGCAACCATTTTTTCTGCCCGACTGATCTGCTCTGCACGGATGGCTTTCTGGTAAGCAGCATATTTAGGTGAGTAGGTTATGATCAATCTTTGATCCGGTTTTTTGGTTGTAAATGGTTCGTCTTTATAATAAAGCTGGTTCTTGTCATCACCTGTCAGTTTTGTAAGGTCCACAGATTTATCATCTTCGAGACGTTTGAAGCCAGTTTTCTTTAAAGCCCATGCCCGATCTTCGGCAGGCAGTTTTTTGATGGACTGAGTGACAATAAATGCCCTCTGTCCCATGTGATTAAGAACACGGTTATCCTCAGAAGCAAGTCCGGCGTCACTGCAATAGATAAACTTATCACAGCCGAATTGCTGGAGAATCTTTGTTTCTAAAGGTTTTAAGGATTTCTGCTCATTTTGGTTTCCGGGAAAGAGTGAGAAAGCCAAAGGTATTCCGTCACCATCTGTAAAGAGTCCCATTTGAATAATGGGATTCGGACGGTGCTCTTTGCTTTTTCCGTATTTTTTATCTCCATCTTCCTGTTCGATTTCAAAGTAGTAGTTTGTGCAATCATAATAAAGGATCCGATCCATTCTGTCACCGAGAAAAAAGCTATTTTTATAAACTTCTGCTTGAATAAAATCCATTTCAGAAGCAAGAACAGAAAGAGCACGGTACACATCATGAAGTTCATAAGTTGGAGGCTCAAGGAACTGTTTTGCTGCTTGGAAGGAAGAACTTTTGCTGGAAGGTTCCAGAACCCTTGTGTAAATTAAATCAGATAAAATAGCATTAAGATCATACTCGAATTTATGTCGGCTTTTGATTTTTCGGCAGACAGAATCGAGCTTAAGTCCATAGTAAATGGACTGAAGGAAAAGATATCCGCCAGAAAAAAGTTTCTGCTTATTATAGTCCATGAGTCTGTTGGAATGAAATGGAATCATGACAGTAGCATCCTCTTTTTCACTTTTATATTTCAGTGTTTCAAGACGAGCCTGTTCATTTGCCCATTCAACAACTCCGTCACGATCCGTGTGGAGCTGCGCTGATAATTCAGCTAACGTACCTAATTTTCGGATGGTTTTGGAAGTACTTTTCCCATTGGCATTTGTATAGGACTGCGTGATGTAAAATGATTCAGAATTTTTTGATTTTGATGTTGTTATACGCACAATAATCACCTCTGTCACTATTATACAACATATCACTAAATATTGCTATATGATAAGATTCAAGTCTCACGTGCGTTCGACTTGAACGGCTGAAAACACAGTCAGAAGGCAGGATATATCAGATGGGAGATGCCCCCCACCTCTATAGATGGTGAGAAACAAGCTAGTATCAGTGGTGGGAGCCAATCCCCCATCTGATATGGCCTCCGGCATTCTTGAATTGTACAAACAGTACATATATATCTTGCTTTTTTGTATTGTGAGGTATACAATAGCTATATAACTGGTAAGACCAGATAAGAAGTTCGCTCTGCATGGGAAAAGGGATTGAATTCGGTATATCAGATGGGAGATGACTCCCATCTCTATAGGTGGTGAGAAACAAG
>NZ_JRFU01000045.1 GCF_003122485.1 Eubacterium ramulus | reverse complement strand
TTCTGAAAAGAAGATGTCAGCTTGCGCTGACCAGAATCACGCACCAAGTTTCACGTGCGTTCGACTTGAAATTAATTAAAAAATCGTAGCAGGAAACAGGAAAGCGGATAGCATTTTTGAATTTTTGCTGCGATTTTTTCAATGTGGGTTTTACAGATAGAAAAACTTGTTGTAAAATGAAAACTACAAATGCGTGAAAAATAATAGATGACATGGATGGAAATAGAGAGCAGGAGAGAAACATATGGGAAAGATTTATTGCCTGATGGGCAAAAGTGCATCTGGAAAAGATACCATTTATAACCGCCTTCTGGCAATGGAGGAATTGCAGCTGCGACGTGTGGTTCCTTATACCACCCGCCCGATTCGTTCCGGTGAAACAGAGGGAGAATCTTATTTTTTCTGTTCTGAGGAGCGTGTTGCGGAGTTTGAACGCGAGGGCAAGATTATTGAGTTGCGGGCATACGATACCATGTATGGCGTGTGGAAATATTTTACCGCGGATGATGGACAGATTGTTCTGGCAGAAAGTGACTATCTGATGATCGGAACATTGGAAGCCTATGAACAGATTCGTGCATATTTTGGCGCGGAGCATGTGTGTCCAATCTATGTGGAAGTGGATGATGGTGTCCGCCTGCAGCGGGCATTGGAGCGGGAACGGTCACAGGAGCAGCCAAAATATGCGGAAATGTGTCGCAGATTTCTGGCAGACGAGCAGGATTTTTCAGAGGAAAATCTGAAAAAAGCAGAGATAACAAAGCATTTCCTGAATAAAGATCTGGATCAGGTCACACAGGAGATCGCTTCTTATATAGATAATAAATATTAGATATGAAATAAACGCATGTAGAATTGTGGGAAGATAACGTTTTTTCTATTTGCCAGGCAGCAGGAATACCGGAGCATTCTTGAATTTTTACATGCGAAAGCAAATTTTTAGCAGTGAGGAGCAGAAGTGACAAAATGGCAGGATTTCATGAGATTGTCGGACATGAACAGTTGATCGCACATTTACAGAGTGCCATTGTGATGGATAAAGTATCCCATGCATATATTATCAATGGTCCGAAAGACAGTGGAAAAATGATGCTGGCAGAGGCATTTGCCATGGCGCTACAGTGTGAGACTTCTATTAAAAACAGGGAAGGTCTGGCAGGACAGCCGCGGGAAGCACTGCATCCGGAAACCATTGCGGAGCCCTGTATGGAATGTCATTCCTGCAAGCAGTCGTTAAATAAGAATCAGCCGGATATTATTTATCTGAGCCATGAAAAGCCAAACACGATCTCCGTTGCGGATATCCGTGAGCAGATCAACCATGATATTGAGATCAAACCTTACAGCAGTAAGTATAAAGTATACATTGTAGATGAAGCAGAAAAAATGAATCAGCAGGCGCAGAATGCATTGCTGAAAACCATTGAGGAGCCGCCGGCTTATGCAGTGATCCTGCTTCTGACCACGAACGCGGATGCATTTTTACCAACGATTCGATCGCGGTGCGTGATGCTGGATGTAAAGCCGGTGAATGATGAGAAGATTCGGGAGTTTCTGATGAAACAGCGTCAAATCCCGGATTACAAGGCGGAAGTCTGTGCGGCGTTTGCCAGAGGAAATGTGGGACGTGCCATGAACCTTGCGTCTTCCGAGCGTTTTAACGAATTAAAAGATTTTACAACCCAGCTTTTACGCAGACTGGGTGATATTCCGAAGTATGATTTATTACAGGAGATCAAACCACTGAACGATTTCAAAGATGACATCAGAGAATTTTTCGATTTAGTTTTGTTTTGGTATCGTGATGTGTTATTATATAAAGCAGCAGCGACGGAGGAGCAGTTGATTTTCCGTGAGGAGGCGTATGAAATCAGACGCCAGTCGGAAAAATGTTCTTATGCGGGACTGCAGCATATTTTAGATGCAATCGACACAGCAGACAGACGGATCCGGGCAAATGTAAATTTTGACCTGACCATGGAAATGCTGGCATTGACAATTAAGGAGAATATTAGATGATAAAAGTAACTGGAGTAAGATTCCGTCAGGCGGGCAAAGTGTATTATTTTGATCCGAAAAACCTGAAACTGGAGCGCGGCAGCCACGTCATTGTGGAGACTGCCCGTGGTATCGAGTACGGTACCGTAATTGTCCCACCAAAGGACATTACAGATGATGAAGTGGTTCAGCCGTTGAAAGCAGTCATTCGTGTGGCAACACCGGAAGATGACCGTATCGAAGAGAAGAACCATGAGAAAGAAAAAGATGCATACAAGATCTGTCTGGAAAAGATTGAAAAACACGGTCTTGCCATGAAACTGGTGCAGGCAGAGTATACTTTTGACAACAACAAACTGCTGTTTTACTTTACCGCAGACGGACGTATCGATTTCCGTGAGCTGGTAAAAGATCTGGCTAGTGTATTCCGTACCAGAATCGAGCTGCGTCAGATCGGTGTCCGTGATGAGACCAAAATCCTTGGCGGTATCGGTATTTGTGGACGTCCGCTGTGCTGTCACACATTCCTGACAGAGTTCGCGCCGGTGTCAATCAAGATGGCGAAAGAGCAAAATCTGTCCCTGAATCCGACCAAGATTTCCGGTGTGTGTGGACGATTGATGTGTTGTCTGAAAAACGAAGAAGAAACTTACGAATACTTAAACAGCCGTCTGCCGAATGTGGGTGACCGCGTGACAACCCTGGACGGTCTGAAAGGTGAGGTACAGAGTGTCAGCGTACTGCGCCAGCTGGTGAAAGTCGTTGTGGATGTAGGCGATGAGAAAGAAATCCGCGAATATCCGGTAAAACAGCTGAAATTCCGTTCCAAACGCCGCAGAGATCATGGCGAGCGTCTGAGCAAAGAGGAAATGCGCAAACTTGCTGAGTTAGAGGACAAGGGAGGACATTCCAAGTTAAATGAGTAATTTATTGCCGGGAGAACGAATCGACGAATTACAGCGAAACGGTTACCGCATTATCCAGAATCCGGAAAAATTCTGTTTCGGTATGGATGCGGTGCTGCTGTCCGGCTTTGCCCGGGCAAAAGAACACGAAAACTGTCTGGATCTGGGTTGCGGAAATGGAATTATCCCGATTCTGATGGAAGCCAAGACCGATGGAAAACATTTTACCGGTCTGGAGATTCAGCCGGAGAGTGCGGACATGGCGCGGCGTAGTGTGGCGCTGAATGATCTGCAGGATCGGATCGACATCGTAGAAGGTGATATTAAGGATGCTTCAAAGATTTTTGGAGCATCTTCTTTTCATGTCGTGACGACAAATCCACCGTATATGACCGCGCAGCACGGACTGACGAATCTGCATGAGGCAAAAACCATTGCACGCCATGAGGTATTGTGCAATTTGGAAGATATTATCCGGGAGAGCGCGCGCCTTTTGGTGCCGGGTGGACGTTTTTATATGGTACACCGCCCATTCCGTCTGGCAGAGATCATTTCTCTGATGGTGCAGTATCGGATCGAGCCGAAACGGATGCGTCTGGTATATCCTTATGTGGACCGGGAGCCAAATATGGTGCTGATTGAGGGACTGCGGGGTGGAAAAAGCCGCATGACCGTGGAAAAGCCACTGATCGTGTACAAAGAGCCGGGAAAATATACGGATGAGATTTACGATGTATATGGATATTAAAGCCATTGATTGTGTGAATAAAAAACGTTGTATTAGATTGTGAGGTGAAATAAGGTTATGGCAGGAAAATTACACTTATGTGCGACACCGATTGGAAATTTGGAAGACATTACGCTCCGTGTACTGCGTACATTAAAAGAAGTCGATCTGATCGCGGCGGAAGACACCCGAAATTCCATTCATTTGCTGAATCATTTTGATATAAAAACACCGCTGACCAGCTACCACGAGTACAACAAAGTGGATAAAGCCTATCAGTTGGTGGAAAAAATGCAGCAGGGAACGAATATTGCGCTGATCACCGATGCGGGTACACCGGGCATTTCCGATCCGGGTGAAGATCTGGTGCGCATCTGCTACGAGCAGGGCATTGAAGTGACTTCCCTTCCGGGGGCAGCAGCCTGCATTACCGCATTGACGCTGTCCGGTTTGCCGACACGCCGCTTTTCCTTCGAGGCATTTTTGCCAAAGGAGAAAAAAGAGCGTGCAGCCGTATTGGAAGAATTGAAAAATGATACAAGAACGCTGATTGTGTATGAGGCGCCGCATCATCTGCTTGGCACGTTAAAAGAACTGCAGAATGCGTTGGGTGACCGCAGACTGACGGTCTGCCGCGAGCTGACGAAGAAATTTGAGACAGCATTTCAGACTACATTTTCCGAAGCGATCAGTTACTATGAGGAGCAGGGCGTCCGCGGAGAGTGCGTGTTAGTTATTGAGGGCAGAAGCCGGGAAGAACTGGTGCAGGAGCAGCAGCAATCCTGGGAGGCAATTTCTGTGGAAGAACATATGGAGCGCTACTTAAGCACTGGTATGGATCGAAAAAGCGCCATGAAGCAGGTGGCAAAAGACAGGGGCGTCGGAAAACGTGAAATTTATCAGATGCTTTTAAACACAGAAAACGAGTAATCGGAAGGGAGACGTTATGACAAAAGATTTAACCGTTGGAAGTCCAATGAAGTTAATTTGGCAGTTTTCCATACCGCTGGTACTGGGAAACTTGTTTCAGCAGATGTATAACATGGTAGATACCGTGATCGTAGGTCGTTATCTGGGACTGAGTGCCCTGACCAGTGTAAGTTCTACTACATCCATCACCTTTCTGATCATTGGTTTTTGTCTTGGAACCTGTACGGGACTTGCAGTACCCGTGGCGCAGAAATTTGGTGCAAAAAATTACAGCGAAATGCGTAAATTTGTGATGAATGCGGCATATCTGGCAATTTTTCTTGCTGTGATCATGACGATCGTAACCTGTGCGCTGTGCGGTTCAATCCTGACCTGGATGAAGACACCAGATCAGTTTTATCAGGGGGCATATGATTACCTGTTTGTCATTTTCCTGGGAATTCCGTTTACGTTTTTATATAACGTAGTGGCGGGTATTATCAGGTCGCTGGGAGATTCCAAGACGCCGTTTTATTTTCTGGTATTGTCTGCGGTGATGAATATTTTTCTGGATATGCTTTTTATCATTGTATTCAAACTAGGAACCGCCGGAGCCGGATGGGCAACGATTTTGTCACAGGCAATATCTGGTATTCTCTGTTTTATCTACATGAAGAAAAAATATGATGTCCTGAAAACAAATGTTCAGGAGCGCAAACTGGATATGCATTACATAAAGACATTGTTTACTATGGCAGTACCGATGGGATTACAGTTTTCCATTACAGCCATCGGAAGCATCATGCTTCAGAGTGCGGTAAATACACTTGGCGCAGTATATGTATCTTCTTTTGCGGCAGCAGCAAAAGTAAAACAGCTGGCAATGTGTCCGTATGACGGATTCGCGACAGCAAGTGCGACCTTCGGAAGTCAGAACCTTGGTGCCGGAAACTTAAAACGAATCCGGGAAGGACTGAAATCCGGAATTATAATTTCGGTTCTGTACAGTATCGGAATCGGAATCGTGCTGATTTTTGCAGGTTCCAAGATAGCGTTGCTGTTCGTATCCGGCAGTGAGACAGAAGTACTTGGTTATGTACAGCAGTTGTTAACATGTGCAGGATTTTTCTATTTCTTCCTGGCATTCTTGAACTGTACACGACTGACCATTCAGGGACTTGGATACAGTGCGATTGCGATGTGTGCGGGCTTGAGTGAGCTGCTGGCAAGAGGTTTGATGTCTGTATTTGTGATTCCGAGATTCGGATACACGGCAGTGTGCTTTACGGATCAGACGGCATGGATTGCGGCAACATGTGTGGTAATGCCGGTATTCTTTGCGATTATGAAACGTTTGGAAAAACGGCAGGCGGAAGCCGCCGGTAATGTGGTATAACGGAACTTTAGTGAAGCGGAATCAGGGTATTTTGTCCTGGAGGCTAACAATCGCCTTCCAGGACAAAATGTCCTGATTCCTTTTTCTATACAGTGTTGCTTAGTCGTATTTTCCTTTCGGCATAATAATAGATACGTTAAGCCAATGTGTAAATGGAGAAATCTCAGGATTTTTTCTCAGCGAGCGATTGTTAGCCGCGGAGACAAAATCCTGAGATTTCTCCTTAGATATCCCCTTTATATATCAGATGGGAGCCAATCCCCCATCTGATATAGCCTCCGGCAGGA
>NZ_JRFU01000044.1 GCF_003122485.1 Eubacterium ramulus | reverse complement strand
GACTCAAAATCGCCGCCTGATTTGCTGCACAGAGACTGGCAGCATCTTCAGACAATCCGGCATAGGTGTAAGAATGCAATTCCACAAACGTTGCCCACCCTTCGGTGTAACCCGGATAGCCAAGCAGCGAGCGGATCGGTAGATCACAAATGGAGTGAAAATACACATTCTGGAACAAATGTCCCGGAAATCCTTCGTGTGCCAGCGTTGTAAAAAGTCGAAGCCCTTCATATCCGTTTTTCTGATTAATGTAAATTGAATTTTCGGTCAGATGATCCAGTGGGGAGGTCAGATAAAACGCCGGAGAGAGATAATCTTCCATGGCGGCATTCACATATTTGACCGTCACATTGCATTCCGGTACTTCTGGAAATTCTGCCGAAATTGCCTGCCGCAGAGTCGTAAGCATTTCTTCCGGAGACTGGGGTGCAACGGCGCAGTTTTCCAATTCCGTTGTCAGGTCAGGGTTTTGCTCCAACAGTTGTGATATGAGAAGGAGGTCTTCTTTGCGTTGATCTGTGGTACGTTTTTCAAGGGAAGCGACACTGTCACTGCTTCCGGTGGCACAGCGCACCAGATATTCATAATATTCGCGTCCTTCCGGAAAATGGCAGAGTCCGGCTTCGTTGATGGTGCTATCCTCCAATTCGCTTAACGTGTCTGCCAGTTGTGTAAATGCCGGAAAGACCTGCTTTTTTAAAATAGAAAGATTCTGCTTCTGATAAGACCGCCGTTCATTTTTGGAAATGCCGGAGAGGGCAGAGATTTTCTGGTTAAACGTTGTAACTAGGTAATGCTCCTCCGGATTGGAAACAAAATCCCGGCACTGATCGATGATAGTCTGCGCCGTGTAAGAGGGCATAAAACGATCGGCAGCAGCTTTTTCCCGTTCATAGTCGCAGATCTGGGCAAAATAGCGGGGCAGGTCGGTCAGCAGTTCCAGATAATCAGAAACATCCTGTTTGCTCTGGAAGGTGTATTCTGCCAGCAGGATCGGAATCTGGGATTGTAGACCGGTGGTGGGTGTTAGTGGTTCGTCATAATATTTAAAATTTCCGCCGGCTACGGTGAGATTCATACTGTCTGTCAGGATTTCCAGTGTCTGACGGTTGAGCGTTGTCAGATTTTGGGCATCAAATTGATGCAGGGCAGAGAGAACGTTTTCCGCGGAGGCAGCAGCAAGTGCCGGAGAGGCAGCGCTGTAATTTCCGAGAGAAGTCTGATATTCCGTGATTTGATAAGCCTGCGGATTTTCCAAGGTATAATGAAGATTTAGCAGACTTGCAGAGGCTTCCTGGCGGAACAGTTCAGCAATATAGTTTTCAAAATCTGTATTTACGTCGTTTGAGGTGGATTGTCCGGCAGCAGAATTGGAATTTTGTTCGCCGGCCTGGATGGCCGTGGGGGATTCGTGAAAAAACTGTGCGATCCAGGTATCGGAGTCGGCGCATTGGCAGACTGCGGCACAGAAAATCCCAAATCCAATGAGGAACAGTGCAAGAAACAGGGAAAACCGAATTTTATGGAAAAAATGAGAATGACAGTGGCGCATAAGGAAGTACCGGTTCGAATCATAATTACTAATAATGTATGAAGAGAAGCAATTGGATATAACAGAATCGATGGATAGAACTTGCGAAGTGCAGGGACATTGTGTATAATCAATTTGTCAATCTATCAAAAATTTTGATACACAAAGTATCAGGAGGAGCGCATTGGAAGGATACGATACACTGCATGACCTGTTGGTCAAATTATTTAATGAAATCATGAATATTGAAGAAAAAGCGATCATTACGGAGGAGTTCAAAGACATTTCCAACAATGATATGCACATTATAGAAGCAATCGGACTGGATGAGCCGCGCAGCATGTCATCTGTGGCAAAGGATCTGTCTGTCACTGTGGGAACGTTGACGATTGCGATCAATAACCTTGTAAAAAAGGCATATGTAAAGCGTATGCGAAGTGAGAAAGATCGCCGTGTGGTACTGATCTCACTGACGGAAAAAGGGGTGAAAGCATATCATCATCATGCAAATTTCCATGATGAGATGATCAAAGCGACATTGAACGGTCTGAATGAGGAACAGACAAAGGTGCTGGTAAAGGCGCTGACGAACTTAAGTGCATTTTTCCGTACCTATGGAAAATAAAGAATATTAATATGTAGTTCAGCATATGTTGTTAGAAACTCCAAAGGGAGCTGACGGCGTATGCTGAATTTTTTATGGCTTTTTATGATCCTGGCGGGAATCGTTTATGCGGCTTTTACCGGAAATCTGCAGGCAGTGACGGACGCAGCACTGGATTCCGCACAGCAGGCAGTGGCAATTTGTATCACGATGGCAGGTGTTCTGGCATTTTGGGTGGGACTGATGCAGATTGCGGAGAATGCCGGCATGATGCGCCGGGCAGCGGAGCGGATTTATCCGTTGCTGCATTTCCTGTTTCCAAGAGTGCCAAAGGATCATCCGGCATGCAAGTCCATTGCAGCGAACTGTATAGCAAATTTTTTCGGTCTGGGATGGGCAGCGACACCTGCCGGTCTGCAGGCAATGGAAGATCTGGATGAGCTGGAAAAAGAAAGGACTCTAATGCAGGCGGTCGGTCAGTCTGCTCAGAGCCGGTATGATTTTGGTTCAGACCGGATTTTGCGGGAACAGAGAAAAAAGGAAAAAGCAGCTTCCACAGAAATGTGTACGTTTCTGGTGCTGAATATTTCTTCTCTTCAACTGATCCCAGTAACGGTCATTGCCTATCGAAGTCAGTATGGTTCGCCGGATCCGGCAGGGATTACCGGAGCAGCGATCGTTGCTACGACAATTTCCTCAATGGCAGGGATTTTGTTCACAAAAATTATGTCTGTAATAGATGAAAAGCGTGGCTATTAAATCCTGTTTGAATTATGGGGCTATTTTCACAAGCGATCAGTAATAGCAGTTTTCTGCCTATACGCTATATGACTTTTGTTACTTTTAAAAAAATGTACTAGCGGTTCGGATCATTCAGATAGGAAAGCATGAAGGCGATACGTGACTGGTAGTCTTCACATTCATTCTGCATGATGGAGACCGCTTTTTTTACCTTGTTCAATACCGTATTTCGATGCTGGAAAATAGCAGTGGACGTCTGGTTGACGTTGCGACCATTTTTCAAAAACTGCATAAAAATGTAACACAGGTCGCCGTTGTGGGTTTCATCGTATTGGCGCAGCACTTCGTAGCATGGTGAAGCTGCCATTTTATCCACACCGGCTTTTTTTAATTCCTGTAAAATATACAGCATATAGACATCGGAAAAATAATGGAAAGTCGGGGCTCCGCCCTCTGTCTTGGAAGTTCCGATCGCCAATGCTTCCCGCGCCTGTGCAGCAGCGGTTGGCAGATCCATCAGTGAGAAAAAGGTGTTGCTGATGCCACATTCAAAGTATCGGTTCCGGAAATTTTTCTGGAAAATCGTTTGTTCCTCCGGAGTCAGGAATGTGGCAAAACTCTCATTTTCACTGTTATTTTTTAAAATATATAACGTGTTCTGGTACACGAACGGTTTCAGCTGTGGAATGGAAGTGCGCAGATTCCAGCTGACAAAGGAAAATGGCAGTTCCTGTTCGTCCGGATAATGGATGACCGCCAGCATAAAACGCCCGTTCATCGGTAGATCCGGAATATAACTGAGCTGGTCGGCATATTGCTGCTGCGGAGCGTCCGGATGCTCCAGAATGTCGTTAAATACCGATTCGTAAATATCTGAAGAAGACCGGTTGGAAAAACGTTTCTGCTGAAAGAATAACTGCAGGTTTTCCGCCACAATGTTCATCAGGTACAGGTAATTCGTACGCAGATGCACGGCACAGTGAAAGATCAGGGCATAGCCAACGGTGTGCCCGTTTGTCTTGAAACGGTACATCATACTGTAATAACAGTCATGTGTGGTCAGACTGTACCAGCTGATCAGTGGATTTTCTGCCTGTTCTGAGGTGGAGATCAGTCCGTCCTGACGCAGCCGCTCCATGATCTGCGGTGTCACATAACCGGCGGACAGAATGGATTCCATGATGGGATCACTGACATTCGGATCACGCAGATAACCAAGGATCGAGTAATTGCGATCCAGAACGACCATAGGATGAACCAGAAAATCTTTGGACAGGTTCAACAGATCCTGCAGGGATTTCTGCTGGATCAGCATCAGATGAAAGTTCTTATCCCAGATATCAAAATCGTGAAAAATCTTCAGGATACGGTTGAACACCAGCGGAAAAGATTCATCTGTGTAGAGTAACACCATGGACAGATTTGGATGGAAATCACTGGTATGAAGTTTTTCATCCTGGCAGATGCACAAAAATACACATCTGGAAGGAAACTGATCCTCTGGCGTTCTGCTTAATGCATTTAAGAGTACCTGGTCGGAAACCAGATAGAGCTCATCCCCGAATTCGGCATTAAGCTGCTCCTGGTCAAAAAGCTGCACGTTGTCGAAGTTCCCGGTGAGATCTATATTCTGTGATTCATAAATGCTGTTTGCAGAAAGCTGATATAAAAGTACGTTCAATGGTATCAGCATGGTAAATCTCCTTTGTACAAATTATCTGCTCCCATTATTTTGTGATGACATGATTTTATCAACTCAGACTGAGATGACTTATTTGCACCTATTATACCACGATGTACAAATGTGTGAATAGCATAATTTTAAAGTGCATTTTTGTGTTTTTTGACATACAAAGCATAAAAGGATTGTATTAAAATAGATACAAATGTACGAGGAGTATGAATGGAGGTATAATAATGAACTTTTTTACACCGGCCGAAGTGGCCAAAAATTACATTGCAACTGGAAAAAGTAAGGTTAACACACCAATTCCAAAAATGATCATTCTTGCGATCCTGGCAGGAGCCTTTATCGGATTCGGCGGCGTGGGGGCCACCACCGTTGCAGTATCCATTACAGAACCGTCACTTGGAAAATTTATCGGTGCCTGTGTATTCCCGGGTGGTCTGACTATGGTGCTGATCGCGGGAAGTGAGCTGTTTACCGGAAACTGTCTGTTGACAATCCCGCTTCTGGAAAAAGAAATCACTGTGGGCGGTATGTTAAAAAACTGGGTAGTTGTTTACATCGGCAACCTGATCGGTGGTCTGCTGGTAGGCGCAGGCGTTGCATTCAGTCACCAGCCGTCTCTGTTTAACAATGGAATGGCAGTATCCGTATTATCTACTGCAGCAAGCAAATGTTCCATGCCGTTTAGCGATGCATTTATCAAAGGTATTCTTTGTAATTTCTTAGTCTGTATCGCAGTATGGATTTCCTTTGCTGCGAAAGAAGTAGTCAGCAAGATCGTTGGTCTGTTTTTCCCGATCATGATGTTCGTGCTGTGTGGATTTGAACATAGTATTGCAAATATGTACTATATTAGTTCCGGTCTTTTCGCAAAAACAAATGCGACTTATGTACAGGCAGCAACAGACGCAGGAGTAGATCTGACAAATCTGACCTGGGGCAACTTCTTCAGCAAAAACCTGCTTCCGGTTACACTTGGAAACATTGTGGGTGGAGCAATTTGCGTTGGATGTGCGTACTGGTTTATCTACCTGCGCAAAGCAAAAAAAGCTGCATAAAGAGAAAATAGTTTCAGTAATGTATGAGATGCACAAATGAAACATCGAAAAAGTGCTTTTGGCATACACCAGAAGCGCTTTTTTGCCGCTATAATAGTATCATTACAGTATTCTGACAGGATACTGGTTAGGAGGGATATAAAAAAATGAGTAAGATTTATCTTGCCGGAAAGCACAGCCAGGATGTTACCATCGGGCATATGTTGGAGAAATTTTCCAGAAAAGTAGATGTTTACCCGCCTGGAACATGTCCACTGACGGTACAGTTATCACTGCTGCATGCTTCCATGAATCAGACTTGTGGAAAGTGCGTACCATGTCGTGACGGACTGCCACAGCTTGCAGACCTGTTAAGTAAAATTTTGAATGGTGTCGGCACAATGGAAATGGTGGATGAGATGAGAGAGATCGCCATCATGATCCGCGATACAGCAGACTGTGCCATCGGTTACCAGTCAGCTATTGAGGTACTGGAAGGACTTGAAACTTTTGCAGATGAGTATGAGAGCCATGTAAAAAAATGGGAATGTCCTGCCAATGTAGGTCAGAAGATCCCATGCGTGACACTCTGTCCTGCACATGTTGATATTCCGGGTTACATTGCACACGTTCATGAGGGTAATTACGCAGATGCGATCAACCTGATCCGTCGTGATAACCCGCTGCCAACTGCATGTGCCATGATCTGTGAGCATCCATGTGAGGAGCGCTGCCGTCGAAACCTGATCGATGATTCCGTCAATATCCGTGGTATTAAAAAATACGCGGTAGACCAGATTGCAGCAGATCAGGTAGCAGTTCCGAAGACAAACGTATCTACAGGCAAAAAAGTAGCAATCATCGGTGGAGGTCCTGCCGGAATGACAGCTGCATACTTCCTGTCTCTGATGGGACATAAAGTAACTGTTTATGAAGCAAAAGAACACCTGGGCGGTATGTTAATGTACGGAATCCCGAACTATCGATTCCCGAAAGACCGTATGGATGAGGATATGAATGCAATCCTTTCCACAGGAAATATTGAAGTAAAATATAATACAAATGTAGGTGTAGATATTCCAATTGAGGAAGTAAGAAACAGCCACGATGCAATGTTTGTTGCCATCGGTGCACAGAAAGGTAAAAAACTCCGTCTGGACGGCATTGATGCAAACAACGTATTCTCCGCAGTAGAAATGCTGGATGGCATCGGACATGGTATACGCCCGGATTATACAGGCAAGACCGTTGCTGTTATCGGCGGCGGAAACGTTGCTATGGATGCTGCACGAAGCGCGCTTCGCTGTGGCGCAAAAGACGTCCGAATCGTATACAGAAGACGTCAGGAAGACATGACAGCGCTGGATACAGAGATTGAATCCGCTGTTATGGAAGGTATTGAGCTGATGCTCCTTCAGGCTCCAAAGAGCATTGAGAAGGACGAAAACGGCGATTGCTGTGCACTCTGGGTACAGCCACAGATGATCGGTGCATACCGCGGCGGCAGACCGTCACCGGTAGACTCCGCATCCAAAGATCCGTTGCGTGTTCCATGTGATGTGGTACTGATCGCAGTTGGTCAGGATATCGTCAGCGAGCCGTTTGAAGAGTTTGGTATGCCGGCAGAGTGGCATGTATTCAAAGCTGGTCTGGATACTGCTGTAGAGGGTATGCCGGGCGTATTTGTCGGTGGTGACTGTGCAACTGGTCCGTCCACAGCAATCAAAGCGATTGCAGCCGGAAAAGTAGCAGCACATAATATCGATGAATATCTTGGTTACCACCATACCTTAAACTGTGGTGTAGAAGCACCGGAAGCAAGAGAGAATAACCGTGTTCCGACCGGTCGTGTCAACATTGGCGAGCGTCCGGCTTATGAGAGAAAACATGATTTTGAGCATGTAGAGTGCCCGATGACTCACGAAGAAGCAATGCAGGAGTCCGGCAGATGCTTAAGATGTGATGTATTCGGGTGCGGTAAACTTCAGGATGCGATCGACCGCTAAATATTGAAAATAACAGAGTTTATATATGGAGGTAATAACAGATGCGTTTAACCATAGATGGAAGAAACGTGGAAGCAGCAGAGGGCATGTCAATCCTTCAGGCAGCAAAAACTGTCGGTATTGAAATCCCTACACTCTGCTACTTAGAGGGTATCAGTGACATCGGGTCCTGCCGCCTGTGTGTAGTAGAAGTAGAAGGAAAGAACGAACTTGTCACAGCCTGCAACACAAAAGCAAAAGAAGGCATGGTTGTGCAGACAGCCAGCGAGCGTGTAATCGAAGCAAGAAAGACAGTTTTAAAACTGTTACTTTCCAATCACAATATTGATTGCTTCAACTGTGAGAAAAATGGTGACTGCGAACTTCAGAAATATTGTAATATATATGGAATTGATACAACACCGTATTTCGGTTCCAGAGGACTGTTAGAATGTGAGATCCCGAAAAAGGATGCACATCCGTTCCTGTCCTATGATCAGTCAAAATGTATCTACTGTCAGCGCTGCGTACAGACATGTAGAGTTGCAACCGGAAGAAGAGCGATCAAACTGCGCAGAACCGGTAAATTTACGATTATCGATGCACCGTTTGGTGATGACTGGGAAGAGACACGCTGTGAGTCCTGTGGTAACTGTGCACAGGCTTGTCCGACAGGCGCTCTGACCATCAAGAGAAGAAAAAATTATCGTCCGTGGGAAGTAAAACGTGTGCGTACCACATGTCCACACTGTGCAACCGGATGTCAGTATGATCTGATCGTAAAAGATAACAAGATCGTAGATGTAGAGGGCGCAGACGGTCCGTCCAACCACAAGATGGTCTGTGTTAAAGGACGTAGTGGTTCCTTTGATTTCGTAGATCATCCGGACAGAGTACGTCATCCGCTGATCAAAAATAAAGAGACCGGTGAATTCGAGCAGGCTACCTGGGATGAGGCACTGGATTATGTAGCAAAGAAATTTACAGAGTTAAGAGATACTTACGGTGGAGACTGCCTGGCAGGATTTGCCTGTGCACGTTCCGCAAACGAAGATATCTATATGCTCCAGAAAATGGTAAGAACTGCGTTCCATACCAATAACACAGATAACTGTGCCCGTGTCTGCCATGCACCGACCGTAGCCGGACTGGCAACTACACTTGGTTCCGGAGCTATGACAAATACGATTGCGGATATTACACAGGATTCAGATCTGATCATGTTGGTTGGTTCTAACCCGGAACATGCACATCCGGTACTTGGTATGCAGATCCGTCGTGCCGTACATAAAGGTACAAAACTGATTGTTGTAGATCCGCGTGATATCGATCTGGCACACGCAGCCGATGTACATCTGAAACTGACACCGGGTACAAACGTAGCGTTTGCAAACGGTATGATGAATATCATCCTTTCCGAAGGTCTTGAGGATCGCAAATTTATCGAGGAGCGTACTGAGAACTTCGAGGAAATGAAGAAAGTTGTTGATAAATATCCGGCAGAGAAAGTTGCAGAGATCTGTCATGTCGATGTAGACAAACTGATCGAGGCAGCCAGAATGTATGCAACTGCAAAAAATGCAGCCATCATTTACTGTCTGGGTGTTACCGAGCATCATACAGGTACAGAGGGCGTTATGTCTCTGTCTAACCTGGCAATGATCACAGGAAACTTTGGCCGTCCTGGTTGTGGTGTTAACCCAATCCGTGGTCAGAATAACGTACAGGGTGCCTGCGATATGGGTGCTTCTCCGGATCAGTTCCCGGGTTATCAGAAACTGAGCGCACCGGGTGTTTTGGAAAAATTTGAAAAAGCATGGGGCACAAAATTGAACCCGAAAGAGGGAACAAAGGCAACCGAGTGCTTCGGAAAGATGCTGACCAAGGAGATCCGTGGTCTGTTCATCTTCGGTGAGGATCCGGTTCGTACCGATCCGGATACGGCACATGTTATGAAAGCATTAAAGAACCTGGATTTCCTTGTTATGGATGAGTTATTCCTGACAGAAACTGCAAAAATGGCAGATGTTGTCCTTCCGGGACGTTCCTATGCAGAGAAAGAGGGAACCTTCTCCAATACAGAGCGTCGTGTACAGCGTATCCGTAAAGCGGTTGAGATCGAAGGCGAGACAAAAGAAGATATCTGGATCTTTACAGAGATCATGAACCGTATGGGATATCCGCAGCCGCATCTGACCTCTGCACAGGTTATGGATGAGGTAGCTTCCGTAACTCCTTCCTTCGCAGGTATCAGTCATGAGCGTCTGGACAGCGAAGAAGTAGCAGGAAACGGTCTGCAGTGGCCATGTACATCCAAGGATCATCCGGGTACACCGATCATGCATGTTGGCAAGTTCTCCAGAGGACTTGGTTACTGCAATCCGATCGAGTATATTCCGTCCATGGAGCTTCCGGATGAGGAATATCCTTTCAAGATGATGACAGGTCGTGTATTATATCACTATAATGCATGTGCAATGACTGACAAGACAGAAGGACTGAACCAGATTTCCGGACATTCCTTCATCGAGATCAATACAGAAGATGCTGAGCGTATCGGTTTCAAAGACGGTGACAGAGTAAGAGTATCTTCCCGTCGTGGAAGTATCGAGACAACAGCAAACGTATCCGGAAAGACCAATCCGGGCGAGTGCTGGATGCCGTTCCACTTCCTGGATGGCGGTGCAAACTGGTTAACATCAGATGCACTGGATTCTATTTCCAGTACACCGGAGTACAAAGTTTGTGCAGTTAAGATTGAGCGCGCATAACAGACAGCATTTTTCGTAATGATTGTTTCGGAAGAATTGTGAAAGCTGAATAGGTGAGTATTAAATTAAGGAAGGATCTTATGGCAGAACATATCAGAGATGAATATTTTGTAACCCGTGATGTAGTCACTTACAATGGAAGTGCACTAGTATCCGACAAAAAAAATCTGGTAGTAGAAGTAAGTTATCAGTTATATGTGAATGGCAGGGGAGCAGGTGAAATGATCTGTTCCCCATGGGATAAAAAGGAGGCATTCCTTGGTTATCTGTACCTGCGCGGTTATATTTCCAGTGCAGGAGATGTTCGGGCAATCGACGTGGATGAGGAACATGGAATGGTAAATATTACGATCCGTGAGTATCTCACCGATGAGACCGATATGGAAAACCTTTTGCTGGAAGATGAAGTGCTGCTGAATGAACAGGGCATTGTGCCAAAACGGGATGATGTGAGACTTTCCGTTCGTGAAGTGCTTGCTTTTTCCAGGGGATTAGAAGAACGCTCTGCACTGTTTCATCGAACCGGTGGCGTACATTGTGCGGCGTTCGTACATCATGGAGTATTTCTGTCTTACAAGGAAGACGTTAGCCACCATGTGGCCGTAGATAAAGTCGTTGGTGACTGTCTGCTTCGAAAGATTCCGATGAAAGATGGAATTTTAATCTTCTCTGGTCGTGTTCCGGTGGAAATCCTGCAAAAAGTAGGAGCCATGGGTTGTTCCATTCTGATCGCAAAGTCGGCACCGACGAATTATTCCTGTCGTCTGGCACAGCAGCTTGGGATTACGCTGATCGGTTTTGCCAGGGATAAGACATTTAATGTGTATTCACATCCGGAACGGATTTATGAATAAATTCTTGTTTGTCGTTGTAAAGGGCAAAATGAAATGAACTACAAAAAGAACATGAAAAATTTTCTGTGTCTGTTGCGTCGCTTATTTCCGACCGCTCCCGCGAACTCACCCGCAAAACCGGCGGGCTCAAACACACTCCCGCGGTCGGGCTAGACGCAACATCCACAACGAAAATTTTCCAACTATTCTTTTTTGTAGTTCATTTCATTTATGCCCTGTTTACACGACGGCACCGCGTGCCACGTGCACATATAACTAGTAACAAATTTAACGCTGTGCTGTGCACGCTGATTCACTTTATGAACGCAGAATAAGCATTCCCCCGCTTCAAGTGCGTAGAGCACTAAGCGGTGGGTAAGGGGATGCTTATGTCAGTGGGAGTTAAAAGCTCCCACTGACAGGTCGCAAAGCGACTGCGTTCATGAGCAAGTAGCGAAAGCGGATTGCGAATGTCCGCTTTACCACAGAATAAGCATTTCCCTGCTTCTAGTGCGTAGAACAACTAAGTGTTGGTAAATGGAAATGCTTATGTCCACTTTACTATAAAAAAGCACTATGTATTGTAGCGGCGAAGCCGCAATATGTTCTTAGATTCTAAGCCAGAGGGAAACGCAAGCCACCGCGAAGCGGCTTGCCCTTGATCAATCAAAAAAAGAACTGCTACACTGTTGTCATCGACGGAGAAAATCTACATGTTCTTGAGTTCTTCGCTGTCGGTAATGAACCTATAGCAGTTCTTTTTTGTATTGTCAAGGGTGGCGTATACAGCCAATTTAAGGAAATGTGCAGTAATTCTGAGAAAAATATGTCAGCTTACGCTGACCAGGATCAGACATCATGTCTCACATACCTTGACTTAAATACTAATCAATCTGTTAATCTGCGCATGCAACATAACAAATTATTTTACCATTGTCTTATATGCATGCGTGGCACGCGGTGCCGTCGTGTAAATGGAACAAAATAAAAAATAACTCCAAAAGAGGATAATTGTAAAATTTTCGTTGCGACCGCTGCATCTAGCCCGTCCGCGAGAGCGTGTCTGAACCCGCCGGTTTTGCGGGTGAGTTCGTGAATTTGATCAGAACTTGCTTTGGCAAGTTCTGGTGCGAGATTCGGGTCTGCATAGCAGACATATTTCAAATCCGAATCTCTGCACATTCATGCGAAGCTATTCTAAGTGGAGGTGAAACCTCCGCTTAGGAAATAAGCGATGCAGTGGTCGCAGAAAATTTTTCATATCTTCTTTTGGAGTTAGTTTTTATTTGTTCCCTAAACGACAAACAAGAATTGAGATTTCATATATTCCAAGGGATTTAATAACTGTTATATTTTATTATCAAATATCTCTCAATCCCTTGAAAACACAAAGTTTATCGCAGGTGAGCTTTCCCTTAGTGTTTCCCTTGCGTTATATCGTCCCACCAGTGTTTACGAACTCTGATAAGGGCAAAAACAAGGGTGCAGGACATTCAGTGGATGTCCGCTTTGCACCGACCGTAGCGAAGCGGAGACCAAGAAAATTATATAAAACAGTATAACACAAAATAAAAGTGACATGGTGAACTGGTTGAAATGCTTCTGATTTTTGCAACAAATGATTGATTTAACGATAAGGAGATTTGATACGATGAGAACAATATTTGCAGAATACACTCCCAAGCGCAATAGTATTGATGTTTACACCTCTGTTGGCTATATGCTCCGCATTGACTGTTGGGAAGCTGAAAAGAACTTAAAAACCACACTAGGATCAGACTGTGCATTAAACGCACTCGCCATTGATGAACCTCTTGAATATGCAAAATTATATCTTGATGGAAATTTGCAGATGTGGGTAGATGCGGAAGACTCATTAGATATTTTTTAATTTTTAAACAAATACAACAGTTTAAATCGCTATTAACCACAATATTTCCGGAAAATACATCATAGGTTTGTGCAAATGCAAAGAAACGGCGGCTCTGAAAATCAAAGCCGCCGTTTCATAGGCGCGTGAAAATGTGTCTGCTCTGCGACGGCTTTTTTTCTTTTGCCGTCGCGCTGCAGATAACCTATTCGTTCTATTTTGAACTTCTTTTATGCTACCTGATGTCTGCAATAGGAATGAATCGCCAAGAATGTAAACACAAATAATTCAATTCCTGCCGAAATCAAAATAACATGCGGTGTCCAGAAACTCATTCCACCGATATTCAGATAATTGAAATCTGCAAGCTGAGAAAGGAAATTGTTCTGCATACCAATTCCGGCAGATGGAAGTATGGTAGAGAGCCATGTTGCTCCCATCGCTACATAAGCAAAAAGCGGCATGAGAAGAACTACAATAGAGATCAGCAAAACTGTCAATGTGTCTTTACATTTTGCAGACAGGAACAACGTACAGCTAACCGTTGCTAATACAGAAAGTAAGCCCGCTGCTGCGAGAATTATCTGCAACTGCCCCAGATTGATGTTTGGCAGATTAATGATAGAGTATCGCATCTGAAACGATGTTTTTAAGCAATCCGTCCCGAACGCTGCATCTAAAATCAGAATGTGTACCGTTATCCCGACAAGGAAAGTAACAACGAAAAGTGTAAATGCCGCCAGAATTTTGGTAATTGCTAATTGTTTATGCCCGTATTTGGTGGTTCGCAGGATGCTGTCACCGCCCGTTTGATATTCTCCGGCGAAAGTAGATGCTGCGATTGCCACACACAAAATAGCAAGGAACAAAATATAAAACTCAATATAATCAAATGCATCTTTTGAAATTCCAGAATGAAGATAAAATGGCGTATCAAGTTCTGAATATTTTTCAAGAGCTTTCTGCTGTGCGGTTTCGTTTTCTCTTTGCTCATTCCGCATGACATCCTGTAAATGTTCTGCGCACTTTTCATAATAGGCTCCGTCAATGTCATTCGGGTCAATATCCATTAAATCAGCACCAATGCCTGTTACTGGATCAGCAAACGCTTCGGACAGACCCATCAGCAAGTGACGGAACGGGACGATTTTTTCAATAAATACAGCCAGAGGAAAGCCCTCTTCCTCGACTGGCCCATATTCTCGAACGCAGCTTTGATAAGTTTCCAAAGCCGATTTGATCTTATCCGGGGTCACTTCACCAGCGGATGTTTTATATAAATCTTGTTTGTACTTGATAGCTGCCAAGCCATCTAATTCTGTAACCGTGCCATCTTCGTTTGGACGGTTAATACCCTCAAATGAAATAGGCAGGTATGCCATAGCTACGGAAAGAAAAAGTGCGATTGCAAGTAAAATCAGGGTGCGCCGTGATTTCAAAATACGTTTTAGTTCAAGTCTAAAGAGCCGCATATTATCTGTCCTCCTTTTCCAAGTCTGTCTGAGGGAACAACCACAGATACAGATCCTCCAAGCGTGGTTCTGTTGCCACAGAACCTTCAATTTCTGAATGCTCAGACAAATAACGGATGGAAACCTGATTGTGATCTTCACCGCGCTGATTGATAATGCATAGCCGCATTTCATATTCCGGCAGCTTTGAGGCCGGAATTGTGCAATTCCAAACCTTGCCCTCAATCCGCTTGACAAGTTCTGCGGTAGTTCCGACATCAACAATTTCTCCGGCTTTCATAATTGCGTTGCGCGTAGAAATATATTCTATGTCAGATACGATATGGGTGGAAATCAACACGATTCGATCATGCGAAAACTCGGAAATGAAATTCCGCAGACGCACGCGCTCTCCGGGATCAAGTCCTGCTGTCGGTTCGTCCATGACAAGTATCTCCGGGTCGTTCAACATAGCCTGCGCAATACCAACACGACGCTTCATGCCGCCTGACAGATTGGAGATTTTTTTCTTTTTCACATCGGAGAGCGAAAGAATGTCCAACAAATGATTGATCTTTTGGGTGGTTGCCCTTGTAGGAATATCTTTCAGCGCAGCCATATACTCCAAATAATCTTTGACCGTAAAATCCCGGTGATACCCAAAATCCTGCGGCAGAAAGCCAAACTTGCTTCGGTAGACTTCACCTAACTTTCGAATGTCTTTTCCGTCATAGTAAACCGCTCCGTTGGTTGGTATCATAATATCAGCAATCATGCGCATGAGCGTGGTTTTCCCTGCACCATTCGCCCCCAAAAGTCCCCAAACGCCGGGAGTCACTGTCAGATTGACATCATTTACTGCTGTTTTGTCTTTGAACTGCTTGCTTAAATGCTCTATTTTCAGTTCCATGCTTACACTCCTTTCTTTTGCTTCAGCTGAACAATAAAAAGCCCTTGTTCGATAATCATTGTACCGAACAAAGGCTTTTCAATCTCAAAAATCACACGCTTAAATTCCTAAGTAATTCCTAAGATCACATTCTTATTTTCCTAAGCGGAAAGTGGTAATGCAATTACAAAGTCTATGGTTTCGTTTTGACTGGATGCAGTAATCTTTCCACCATGTAAATGTATAATTTCTTCCGCAATAGAAAGACCAAGTCCCGCACCACCTGTATTAGAAAGCCGAGCATCATCCAAGCGATTGAATTTTTCAAATATACTGTTAAGCTGTTCCTGTGGAATTGTTTTTCCATGATTTTCAAAAGTGATCTGAATATCATGCTCTAACCGTTTGGCGGATATAGTGATTTCTGTCTGCGGGTAACTATATGACGCAGCATTTCGTAAAAGATTACTGAAAACTCTCGCCAGTTTTTCAGGGTCAGCGTTCACGGATAAGTTATCCTCCGCAGTAAATACCGCTGTATTGCCATTTGCGGAGAGTGTCGGATATATTTCATCTATTACCTGCGCAATCAGACAATGTAAATCCACAGTTTCTTTTTTGATAATAACCGTATGTGCATTGTACTTGGTAATTTCAAAAAGTTCATTGATGAGCTTTTCAAGGCGCTCTGCCTTATTCAACGCCACTTTTACATACTTTTCCTTTTGCTGTTCAGGCATGTCAGGGGCTTCATGGAGCAGGCTCAAATAGCCGATTACTGTTGTGAGAGGGGTGCGTATATCATGTGCCAGATACATAATAATTTCATTTTTCTTTTCTTCTGCCTGCTTTGCAGCCTGCTTGCTCAACAGAACAGACATTTTAATCTGATTGAGCTGTTCCTCCAGTTCTTTCAGTGGCTCAGACAACGATACTGTATGATTGTTCTGCTCATAGACCGTTTGGGTTGCGTCAATTACTTCATCCAGATAGCCCCACGGCTTTTTCCAATAGTAATTGAAGATACATATAAAGCCGAGCATCAGATACAAAATAAAAAGCAGATCAAGCCGCCAGTAGAGCCATGCAAAAATACCGTTGTCAAATTTTGAAAAGATGTAGTCCAAGATAAGGGTCAAACCATATCCAACAACGGTATAAACCAGCAATGATAGGTATAAGCGCACTTTAAGGCGCTTTTCTGTTGTCATTTCTTTATTCGACATGAGAATACACCTCCTACCGATTAGCAAACAGAAGAAAGCCAAGCAGACCAATCACGACAACACTTACTATGCCTGCCAGAATGGAAAACAGTCTGTTTGCTTTTATTCTATTTCCGATTAACCGGGCTGCCATCGAATATACAGCAAGCCCCAAAAGACCACCTGCCGTATTTGTAAGTACATCAGTAATATCAGAACGTCCGACTGCTAAGATATACTGCATAGTTTCCAATAAAAAACTTGTTCCAGCAATCAGCATGAACTTCACATATAATTTTGTTCTTGGCAGAAGCATTTGAAGATAAATGCCCATAGGAACAAAAATCAAGAAATTTTCGAGTACCTCTGTTAAGTGAAATGCTGCGCCAACTTCTTTGTCATAGTGAAAAGGAATAAGGTTTATACTCCTTACTTTATCCAGATCACTGATTGAAAACTGTAGTTTGAACAGTATGATCCAAACCAGAAGTGCCAGATAAATTAAGAATAAAATAGTTGCCAAACAATTTGATTTTCTCTTCATAGCGTTCTCCTTTCGCTTAAATTTTGTAGCCGACACCCCAAATCGTTTTAATATACTGCGGAGTATCGGAAGTATCGTTCAGTTTCTCGCGCAGATGCCGGATATGCACAGTAATTGTGCTGCTGTTTTTAGAGTAGTATTCATCTTTCCAAACTGCATGAAACAGTTCCTCAATGCTTACAACATTCCCAGCGCTTTCCAAAAGAACCTGGAGGATAGAAAATTCTGTCGGTGTCAGAGAAACAGGTTCCCCATCCAACAAACATTCGTGGGTTTGAACATTCAAGCACAATTTGTTATAGGAAAGTTCCGATGGAACTTTCTCTGTGATGATACTGGGTGAATATTTCTTGTAACGTCTTAACTGCGCTTTCACTCTGGCAACTACTTCAAGTGGGCGAAAGGGTTTTGTCACATAATCGTCCGCTCCCAATGTCAGCCCCGTTATTTTATCCGTTTCCTCAATTTTAGCCGTTAGCATTATGATTGGATAAGTGTATTTCTTTCGGATAAGCTGGCAAAGTGAAAAGCCGTTCATATCCGGGAGCATAATATCCAGAATGGCAAGATCAATGTCGCCGCTTTCAATACACGACATGGCATCCGTTGCGCAGTAAAATTTATAAACGACATAATTTTCGTTTTTCATGTAGACCTCCAACAGATCCGCTATATCTTGCTCGTCATCTATAATCAATATCTTTTCAGACATATTTTCAACTCCTTTGCTCATATATCCAATTAAGTATAGCAAATACAACATCTAAATTCACAATGGATTGCCTGAGAAATTATTAAGATTTTCCTAACTTTCGAATTTAGGCAACTCAAAATGCTAACGTAAATTACATATCAGTTTTTTATAAGATGCCTACACGCAAGAAGCATTTCATCAGTTCCGATTGTCTGATATCGAAAGGAGACACACGATTATGGCAAAAGGATCTGTAAGAAAAAAAGGAAAGAAATGGTACTACCGCTTCTATGTAGAAGATGCAAGCGGCAATCTGGTTCAGAAAGAATACGCTGGAACAGAAAGCAAAAGTGAAACGGAAAAACTGCTCCGTCAGGCAATGGACGATTACGAAAGTAAGAAATTTGTCGCAAAGTCGGAAAACATTACAGTTGGAGAATTACTTGATATATGGGCAGAGGAAGAATTAAAGACCGGTACTCTCAGTAATGGGACAGTCCAGAATTACCTCGGTGCTATTACCAACATCAAGAAGCATCCAATTTCAGAGAGAAAGCTGAAAAATGTAACATCTGAGCATTTACAAGCCTTTTTCGATCTGCTTTCCTTTGGAGGCACTTATCCAGATGGTTCAGAAAGAAAAGGTTATAGCAAAGATTACATTCGTTCTTTCTCGGCAGTATTACAGCAGTCATTCCGATTTGCAGTATCACCAAAGCAATATATCACTTTCAATCCGATGCAGTATATTAAGCTGAAATACCAGACGGATGAGGTTGACCTGTTTTCTGATGATGACATGAATGGCGATATACAGCCAATTCCACGAGAGGATTATGAAAGACTGATTGAATTTCTACAGGATTACAATCCACCGGCAATACTTCCAATCCAGATAGCTTATTATGCAGGACTTCGTATCGGTGAAGCCTGTGGTCTGGCATGGCAGGATGTAAATCTTGAAGAACAGTGCCTTACAATCAGACGCAGTATCCGATATGATGGTTCAAGGCACAAGAATATCATCGGACCAACCAAACGAAAAAAGGTAAGGATTGTTGATTTTGGAGATACACTGGCAGAGATTCTTCGCAATGCCCGAAAGGAACAACTTAAAAACCGAATGCAGTACGGAGAACTTTACCACAAAAACTACTACAGAGAAGTAAAAGACAAAAACAGAGTTTACTATGAGTTCTATCATCTGGACGGAACAGAGAATGTTCCAGAAGATTATAAGGAAATATCCTTTGTCTGCTTAAGACCGGATGGAAGTTTGGAACTGCCAAGCACGTTAGGAATTGTTTGCAGGAAGATTGCTCAGAAACTGGATGGATTTGAAGGATTTCATTTTCACCAGTTGCGACACACCTACACAAGCAACCTTCTGGCAAATGGAGCAGCACCAAAGGATGTGCAGGAACTGTTAGGGCACTCAGATGTCAGTACCACCATGAATGTCTATGCACACTCTACAAGAAAAGCCAAGCGGGAATCTGCAAGGTTACTTGATAAAGTGGCAGGCAATGACTAAATAAAACTTTCCCTTATTTCCCTTACGATTATCTCATAAGGGCAAAAATAAGGGAAAATACATATCGTTTCGCTAATGCACAGGCTGGAAAGCCTGTAAAATAGGGAAAGTTAGAAATATATTTCGACAAACAAGAATTTATGATGCCAGTATTGTACTGGCTGTGATTCCGGCTATGGTTGCCACCAATGCGCCTGCCAGAGTCCAGCGTGTTTTTTTGACTTTGACGGTCATAAAATAAATACTCATCGTATAAAAAATAGTTTCACTGCTGCTCATCATTACCGAGGCGATCCGCCCAATTCTGGAATCTGTTCCAAATTGTTCATACACATCCAGCAGCAATCCGGTGGCAGCAGAGGAGGAAAACATCCGAACGACTGCCAGCGGAACGAGTTGTGAAGGAAATCCGATATGTTCCATCCAGTTCCCTGATAATCTTGTCAATGCATCTAATAGTCCGGAAGCCCTCAGAATTCCCACCGCTACCATTAAACCGGCAAGGGTAGGTAAAATATCAACTGCTGTCATCAATCCTTTTTTTGCCCCTTTTACAAAGTCTGCATATGCATTGTGTCGGTTTAGAAAACCGGACATAAGAATTACGACAATAAAAAGTGGAATGATCAGATCTGACAAAAATAGCAATATTGCCTGCATAAGAAAAGCTCCCTTCTATCAGTAAAAAATCAGCATATGCTGTTTCTTTCCCCACAGGGATTTCTAACAACATATGCTGATTTATCCACATTTATAACATGTTACCATCTTTTGCCTGTGATTATACGGTCAGTTCCTGCATGAGTTTCGGCACAGTAGTGATTTTTGTGATTTCACCCACGCGGGAACCGCAAAAGATCAGTCCGTTATCCAGATCACCGACCACTGCATTGATCAGAGCCTGTGTGATGCAGTAAGGTGCGGTCGCCGGATTACAGGCTTTCAGGCAGTTAAAGCAGTGGGAGATTTTATCCGGTGCAGCAAGCATTCGTTCAATAAAGGCATTTTTGATGGCACGTCCCGGCATTCCTACCGGACTTTTAATAATGATGACATCGTCATCTGAAGCGTTTACATAAGCCTGTTTGTATGCGTCACTGGCATCACATTCTTCCGTGGCAACAAACCGGGTGGCTGCCTGGATGCCATCGGCACCAAGCTCCATGACATGTGCGGCATCTTTGGCGGTAAACATACCACCGGCTACGAATACCGGGATCGTGGTCTGATATTTTTCTTCGTAGGTCTGTTTCAATGCAATGATATTTTGAATTTCTGTATCATAATCCAGAGAAGGAATATCCTCTAACTGTTCTTTGGAAAAACCGAGATGTCCACCTGCCAGTGGTCCTTCGATCACCAGAAAATCAGCGGTGCGATGATATTTTTTGTCCCAGAATTTCAAAATGACATTGGCAGATTTGGTGCTGGATACGATAGGAGCCAGTGCCACATCATAACCTTCGGCAAATTTTGGCAGTTCCGTCGGCAGACCTGCACCGGAAATAATCGCGTCCACACCGGCAGCACAGGCGGTTTTGACATAGGTTTCGTACAATTGAGTGACTGCCATGATGTTGACGGCGACCATGCCGTTTCCACCGGCGATTTCTTTCGCCTTTTTAATCTGTTCTGGAAGCACCCTTAAATTCGTTTCTTCCGGATTTTTTGCAAAATCCGGATCATCGTAGCCAATCTGTGCGGTGGAAAGGACACCCATACCGCCTTCTTTTGCAACAGCTCCTGCCAGACGACAGCGGCTGACACCGATGCCCATGCCTCCCTGAATGATCGGAAGCTTCAAAAACTTATCTTTTAAATGTAATGATTTCATTAATTTCATATTAGATTTCTCACTTTCCATATGTAGTTTTATTAAAAAATCGATATGTGCTGAGTAAAGCGGACATTCGCAATCCGCTTTCGCTACTTGCTCATGAACGCAGTCGCTTTGCGACCTGCCAGTGGGAGCTTTTAACTCCCACTGACATAAGCATCCTCCTTACCCCCCGCTTAGTGCTCTACGCACTTGAAGCGGGGGAAGGCTTATTCTGCGTTCAATTTTTTGAGGGCGATTTTCCAATGTTATATAATTTGAATATTAAAATGTTTGAAAATCAAAATAATATTACACCACAAAAATAAGCAAGTCAATATAAAAAGTGTGAAAAACGAGTATAAGTAGTATTTGATACCACGTATGTATATGCTTGCTATTTTCTGCAAAATGGTATACGATATCATACAGATTTATAGGAAATAAAAATATGTCACAGAAATTTAGGGATAACGATTTTACTACAGGCAGGGAAAGAAAAAATCTACCGCTGTATGATCGTGGAAAAATGGAAGGCAAATGTATGAAAAAGAGAGGGTGTTTGAAAATATGGAGCGGGATAAGACGTTTCTGGGAACAGAACCGATTGGAAAATTATTGCTAAAACTGGCGGTTCCGACGGTTATCGCACAGCTGGTAAATATGTTGTATAACATCATAGACCGTGTGTACATCGGGCATATTCCGGGGGAGGGCAGCATGGCACTGACCGGAGTTGGTGTCTGTATGCCACTGATCTTGATCATTGCGGCATTTGCGGCATTGGTTGGCTCCGGCGGTTCCCCGCGGGCATCTATTTATATGGGAAAAGGTGATCACGATACCGCGGAAAAAATTCTGACCGGATGTCTGAGCCTTCAGATCATTGTTTCCATTATTTTGACCGTAATTTTGCTTATCTGGAATAAAGATCTGTTATTGATGTTTGGTGCCAGTGAAAATACGATCACTTATGCGACCGCATACATGAATATTTACGCAATCGGTACGATTTTTGTACAGATCACACTTGGTATGAATACGTTTATTACGGCGCAGGGAAAGGCAACCACTGGAATGATGACCGTTCTGATCGGAGCCGTTGCCAATATTATTCTGGATCCGATTTTTATCTTCGGCATGCATATGGGTGTGCGTGGTGCTGCCCTTGCAACGGTTATTTCACAGGGGCTTTCCTGCGTCTGGGTGCTGACGTTTTTATCCGGAAAAAAGACATTGCTTCGGATTAAAAAAGTGAACATTCTTCCGGGATTGCGTCTGGTTCCGCCCTGTGTGGCGCTGGGAGCATCCATGTTTGTAATGCAGGCAAGCGAGAGCGTAATCTCTGTCTGCTTTAATTCATCATTATTGAAATATGGTGGGGATATTGCGGTAGGCGCTATGACGATTTTGACCAGTGTCATGCAGTTTGCCATGCTTCCGCTGCAGGGAATCGCGCAGGGAGCGCAGCCGATCACCAGTTACAATTATGGAGCGAAAAATGCAACGCGCGTAAAGCAGAGTTACAAGATTCTGCTTAGCGTCTGCGTGATCTATTCCGTTATTCTGTGGGCGATCATTATGGCTTTTCCACAGGTATTTGCGAAACTGTTTACCACAGATGCGGAGCTGATTGCTTTTACGGCAAAGGCACTTCGAATCTATTGCCGCGTGTTATTTGTGTTTGGAATCCAGATTGCCTGCCAGATGACATTTGTGTCCATTGGAAATGCGCCTTGTTCTATTATTGTGGCAATTTTGCGGAAATTTATATTGCTGATTCCACTGATCTATATATTGCCACATTTTATGGAAAACAAGACCAATGCGGTATATATGGCAGAACCGGTAGCGGATGTCATTGCGGTAAGCTGTACGTTACTTCTGTTTTTGGTGCAGTTTAGAAAATCATTACGAAAACTGAACTTGGAAGAGACAAAAAAACGATAGTTTTATGAATGTACCCCAATTGATTTTGTCTTTCTGGCTAACAATCGCTCATCAAGAAAAAATAAATTGGGGGTACAATTTACATTTTGATGTTATAGTTTCTTTGTGTAAATCAGCGTGCACAGTATAACATTGCTTTTATCGTAAGTGTAGATGTGCACGTGGCACGCAGTGCCGGGTGGCGCAAAAATTTACTAATTTCACTGTGTAAATAAAGAACTCCTGTATTTTTTCTCAAGGAGCGATTGCTAGCGACTGAGACAAAATACAGGAGTTCTTATTAAAAACTAACGTGATAAATTTTTAAGCCACCCAAAACAAGACTTACTTTCGTTTCCGCAAAAACATCCAGATCGCAATCACGATCACAATAATAATCAGAAAAATATCCCAGAACCGCTGTGTCAGATTCAGATGAAGTGCTTCCACCATACCGATGAAAATAACGAAAGCGCCCAGAATCAATTGCAGCATAGACCGCTGCGACAGACCGGCTTCGTTACTGCCACGGGACTGCACCAATCCGAAGATGCCGTATACAAGACAGATCGCGCCGAGAACCGGCAGGATATAAATCGTGTCTATGGTATCCGTAAAAATAATAAAAAAGATGACAACGACGCCGATCAAAGTGATATAAGTTCCCCAGTTAAATGGTTTTTTCTTCATAAATTTCAACCTTTCTAATGTGTTTCTATCCGATTCTGTAAGTACGCAAAATCGTTTGCACTCATTATAACATAACAATCCCATAACAGAAAAATAATAGAAAAAGTCTGCATTTGCATGAGATACCGGTAAAGAAAAACGCTGCTCCCTTAGAAGCAGCGCTTTTCTTCATATGGCTTAACTTTTTCGATTCCCAAATTGTCGAAAGTAACTTCTGGGATTATGCCAACTGTGGTGCAACGGTAAGGATGACTGCACACAGAATGGTTCCAACTAATGTCATAATAACGGTCTGTAAGAACATCGGTAAGTATGCATCTTTGATCTTAACCTGAGCCAGACCAGTTGTGATCAGGATCAGTCCGTTAACCGGCAGTGTCTCAAATGTGGAAACTGCGATAGCAGCACAACGAGCCAATGCGTTCGGATTCAGAGCCGGGTTAGCAGTCCAGATATAAGCTGCAGCAACCATTGGAAGTGCAATACCTAAAGCTGCTGGCGGTGAAGATGTAAATGCTACAACGATGATCGCAAGTACGATACCAATTACTAACGGAGAAGCTTTCATGCCAAACAGAATACCAACGAAACCGTTGAATGCTGCTGTATGCTGTACAACTGCTGCGAAACCAGCTGCAGCTGTCAGAGTCATGATAGCGCTTGCACCATTTGCTGCACCGATATTTAAAGAGTTGAGAACGTTGCCTGCCCATGCCGGGAAGCCTTTTTTCTCATTGTCTTTGAAGTGCGGAGCCATCAGGATGATTACTGCTGCGATACCGCAAACCAGAGCCAGAGAAGCAATCTGTACGATAGCGAAAAGCAGGAATACAACGATTAACGGGATGATAGCAATTGCGAAATGCGGAAGTTTTTTCGCATCATCTGCCGGGATCGGTTCGCAGTTACCATAATCGAAAGTCTCACCTTTTCTCATCTCTCTTACGATGAATGTAGAGCAGATGAAGTATACACCGATCTCAATTACGATGAAGGAAATGAATCCCGGGATCGGAGCAGCACCCGGACTTGTCTGCAGGATGCTCATACAGATGATGTTATTGATACTTAATACGAATGGAGCAGAGTTTGCACCACAGCTTAATGCCAGCATTGCCGGAACCATACGTCTTGGAATACCGATGCGGCTTGCCATGTACATTGCGATCGGGAATGTAGCGAAGATTGCTACGAATCCGTCTACACCACCGTATGTAAGGATACATTCAATAAGTAACATAATTAAAACGGCACGTTTTGCCTGTTTTTCTTTGTTGTTTACCGGCATAACGAATTTGTTTACCAGTGTGGAAGAAATAGACTGAGCAGCACCACTGTCTGCCAGAACTTTTCCAAATAAACCGCCTAAGAATACGGTTGGGAAAATTGCTGTGATCATTCCGCAGACACCGCCGATTTCCCATGCGCCGGTTGCTGCATTTTGTTCAACGGCACCAACATACAGAGATGTGAAGGCGTCGTTTGCATTCAATCCGTTTGTCACTGCTACGATAACGCCGCAGAGCGGAGCCAGGTAGAGTACGGATACGTTTTTGTAGGCGCCGTACAGGAAAATTGCCAGCGCGACTACGATACCAATAATACCTAAAGCCATAAAAAACCCTCCTAAATATAAAAAGTTAAGCAAATATGAAAATTATAAAGAAAATATAAACTTCATATTTGCATTATATATAACTGGTAAGACCATGTCAATAAAAACATACAAAGTGTACAAAAAAAGAAACAAAGCGCATTTTGTTTTGTGTAAAACACCCGTAACTAACCAAATGGATACTGATAAAAATAGAAAAATAGAAATAAGGAAGACCTGTGAATTACAGATTTATTGACATGATTTACAGGCCGGAATACATAGTGGAATAGGGCAATGCGGTACGCAGTGCCGTTGTGGTGCAAAATATATGGAGGTGTATAAATAGGATAAAGAAATTTGCTAAATACATGAGAAAAGATATGCATAAAAATCTGGGTAATATATACGTAAATAGCGGGCTCAGAGCAAATTTATCCTGGTGAGCGATTGTTAGCTGTCAGGATAAATTTGTCTGAGTCCGCTTTCATAATCTTAAAGTATAGCCATATATTTTTAACCACCAAACAAGAATTACTGATTCTGATTCAGGAAAAATACCGACGAATCACGGTTGTTCCGGTCAATCAGGGAATTATATACCAGACAATGATACTGGTAGAGTAAATCGTCATATTTACTGCTCTCAGAATGTGTATAGTAGTTATTATCTGAATCTACATATCCTACCGTGTTGATGATCGGCAGTTTCTGATACAGAGAAGCCAGATATTTATTATACTGGGTGAGCGGCAGTTTTGCCGTCTGCAATACCAGTGTGGACAGATAGTTTGCACTGATCTGATCCAAAGTGGCTTCTGGAATATCGTAATTTGCCCAGATGACAAATGGTGTCATATAACGAAGCTGTTGCTGTTCAGTGGTCAGATTATCCAGACTGGTGCCGAATAATTCCTCATAAAATTCATCTTCAATGGATGGCAGATGATCACCAAACATGCAGATGATCGTCGGCTCTGTTACCTGACTGAAATACTCGGTCAGTTCGCGGAAAGCGTCATCAGAGCGTTTTACCAGAGACAGATAACGGTTGGCTTTGGGGTAAACCGTTGACATGTTGGTTACATAAATTTCCTGTGCAAAGTTTGTGTAGGACATTGCGTATCCGCCATGGTTCTGCATGGTGACGTTGAACAGAAAGAACGGTTTGGATGTATCCCGGTTTTCAAACATATTTTCCACCATGGAATAATCATAACTGTCGCTGACAAAACGGCGCAGCAGCATGTCGCGGTCCGGATAACGTTCCTTTAACAGTGTCTCATACTGGGTTACATCGTTGTTCTGTTTATAGGTATCCAAAATATCCTGATCAACAAAATCTTCGATGCTGATATAGTTGTCAAAACCAAGCAGCGGATATACGTTGCGTCGGTTCCAGCCATCCCCGTAATACGGATGGAACGCCGTCTTGGAATACCCAAGAGAGCCAAGGGTGGATACCAGGGACGGAATCGAATCTTTGACGTAGGACTGATATACGTTACAGCCTGTTGGCAGGAAGGAGATAGAATCTCCGGACAGGAATTCAAATTCGCTGTTACTTGTTCCTGCGCCGAATACCGGCATAGACAGATAACCTTTGATGGTATTTTCTGTCAGACTGTGAATAAATGGCATATAATCTTCGTTTGTCTCCAGATTACCAAGGGCACCCAGATCCGACAGGGATTCATTCATGATGCAGATAATATTTGGCATCGTGCCGTCGGTAGACGGTGTGTAGTCATTCTGACCGGTCAACAGGTTGGTACTTGTATCGCTGTCCGGATCAACACCTGAATCCTTCAGGGTATCAGCAACATAGGTGCTGACATTATCCGGAGCATAATCGGACGGTTTACGCACGATCAGATACTTTGTGTTCAGACAGAAGTTAAAGAAAGAACCGGTGCGGTGATAACCTCTTGCCTGATCCCAGAAATCCGGTTTATATCCAAGGTTTGCGGCGTGGTCGGTGAAAAATAAGGAGATCGCAACCACAGCGATATAAGCTGCCGGAGCAAGTTTTGCCAGCAGTTTAAATTTTAATTTTTTCGGTTTGATATTGACACTTTTTTTGTTTACCAGATAAATCAGGAAAAACATGATGGAGCCGCAGATAAGCTGCCAGCTCAGTTCGTAAGTGTAGCCGTCGGATACCGTAAGACCGGTTTTGAAAGTCAGTATATCCAGCGGAACAAATGGTGATCCACGAAACAGTTCAATAAAATAGTTTAGCAGCGACCAGACGTAAAGGGAAATATTTACGATCAGTCCCACCATATGATAGCGCCCTGTGATCAGGTAAAAAACCAGATAAAATACAAGGTAGATCATGTAGTTTGCCAGAAACGTAGGTACAGAAAACCACCAGATGAAGTTTTCATTAAATGCCTCTACCATCTGAATGGTCAGGATCGGCATGATAAAAAATAATGCCGTATTGGCAAATGCCTGATATTTCTGATCTACCGATGGCTTAAAAATGATCAGAAATCCGGCAGTCGGACCGGCAAGAAGCGACAGAACAAACAAAAGGGTTCCGCCTTGCAGATTCAGATCCGGATCTAAGTACAGCTTCCAGTTAGCCGATACAAAAATAATCATAAAAATACAGACCGCCAGTGCCAGAAGGCGGACTTTTTTTCCTGCGAATGAAATATGCATTTTTTCTCTCTCATTTCCGTAAGTACAAGTTGATAAGTTACTATATAAAAAGTTATTTTCGGTAAAAAATCACTAACATATATTAAATATCAGACTGCAAAATCTGTCAACATCAAAAAATATGAAGAAATGGTGAAGATTGCATTAATATGGGAATGTGCGCTGAGAATAAGCGGTGAAAAGGAGTTGCCATTTCCGGATGTGGAGTATAGTATTAATAAAAAAGATGGAAAATAAAATATCAGGAAAGGGAGCGCAGAATTATGACAGGGACAGAACAGTTAAAACAGTGGATCGAAGCATCGGACAATATTGTGTTTTTTGGCGGAGCCGGTGTGTCAACGGAAAGCGGAATTCCGGATTTTCGAAGTGTGGACGGGTTATATCATCAGAAATATGATTATCCGCCGGAGACGATTCTCAGTCACACCTTCTATATGGAAAAGACAGAAGAATTTTATAAATTTTACCGGGATAAAATGCTGGCTTTGGATGCAAAACCGAATGCAGCACATCTGAAACTGGCAGAACTGGAAGCAAAGGGCAAGTTAAAAGCGGTGGTGACACAGAATATTGATGGTCTGCATCAGGCGGCAGGCAGCAAAAATGTACTGGAACTGCACGGAAGCGTACATCGAAACTATTGCAGAAAATGTGGAAGACTGTACGACGCTTCTTATATTAAGGAATCAACGGGAGTTCCAAAATGTGCCTGCGGTGGTCAGATCAAGCCGGATGTTGTGTTGTATGAGGAAGGTCTGGACGATGTTACCATGCAGTCAGCAATCCATTTTATCAGTCAGGCAGAGATCCTGATCATTGGTGGAACAAGTCTTGCGGTCTATCCGGCAGCGGGACTGATCGATTTTTACAAAGGAAACAAGCTGGTTCTGATCAATAAATCAGCGACACCGTTAGACCGTCGGGCGGATCTGGTCATTCAGGCACCGATCGGCGAAGTATTTCAGCAGGTCTGCTAAAAACTATGGGACCTGTGAAGTAGATGCTTCATCTCAGTCTGAGTTGAGACTCCCACTTCTGCAAGTGGTGAGT
>NZ_JRFU01000043.1 GCF_003122485.1 Eubacterium ramulus | reverse complement strand
CAGTTGTTGAGAAAGCAAAAGAGTACATTACTCGTTTTGGCGGTACAGTAACAGAAGTTGAGGATTGGGGTAAGAAAAAATTAGCTTACGACATCCAGAAAATGAGCGAAGGCTTCTATTACTTCATTCAGTTCGATGCTGCAGCAGAAGTACCTGCTGAGTTAGAGCAGAGTGTTCGTATCATGGACAACGTGCTGAGATTTTTATGCGTTAGAAAAGACGAGGCATAATTTCACAGTAGAAAAGGAGTTATCCTTATGAATAAAGTAATTTTGATGGGACGTTTGACCCGTGATCCTGAGGTTCGTTATTCTCAGGGTGAACAGGCAACCGCAATCGCAAGATATACAGTTGCAGTAGATCGTAGATTCCGTCGTGACGGCGACAGCCAGTCAGCAGATTTTATCGGCTGTGTAGCATTCGGACGTCAGGCAGAGTTCGCAGAGAAATATCTGCGCAAAGGAATTAAGATTGCCCTTACAGGCCGTATCCAGACCGGAAGTTATACAAACCGCGATGGACAGAAGGTTTACACAACAGATGTTGTTGTTGAGGAGCAGGAGTTTGCAGAGAGCAAAGCCGCAAGTGCTGAGCATACAGGAGGTTTTGCGCCGGCAGACAGACCGTCACCAAGCAATGCAGTGAGTGATGGTTTTATGAATATTCCGGACGGAATTGATGAAGAATTACCATTTAACTAAACAGGAGGTAAACTATCATGGCTTATAATAAAGATGAAAAAAGCAATTCTCCGATGAAGAGAAGAGGCGGCCGCAGAAGAAAAAAAGTTTGTGTATTCTGTGGAAAAGACAATGTAATCGATTACAAGGATACAAATAAATTAAAAAGATACATCTCTGAGAGAGGAAAAATCCTTCCGAGAAGAATCACAGGAAACTGTGCAAAACATCAGAGAGCTATCACTGTAGCAATCAAAAGAGCACGTCACGTTGCTTTAATGCCGTACGTACAGGATTAATTTTGACAACAGACTCCCCGGAATTTTTCCGGGGAGCTTTTTGCATTCTTTAGAGCAGATAGAAGTTCGATGAAAAGAGTGAATTATGTCTGCAGGAAAGAATACATTGTGAATTGATCGGGCAAATGAATTAGTTTTGAAAAATAACAGAATACAATAGAATAATCATATGAAGAAAATTATACGTTATCTGCGTTATGCATTTAGATTACTGAAATTGAATATTGGTACACTTTTAGTGTTTGAACTTTTATATAAATTTGTTTCCATGGCAGTATTTAAGCCGCTGCTCAGTGGTCTGATGAAACTGGCATTGAAGGCACAGGGGTTAAGTTACCTGTCTGATGAAACCATGGGAACGTTTTTGAAAGCCCCGCTGACTTGGGTGTTTTTAGTATTGATTGTATTTGGTATGGCATTTTTTACGATGTTTGATATCTGCTGTATCATTTGCTGCATCCATGCGTCTTTCCGAAAGCAGGAAATGCCGTTGCTGGCATTGATCCGGCAGGGATTTAAGACGTCGTTGCGAGTTATCTATCAGCGAAATATCATTATGATGCTGTATTTGCTCATCATCATACCGATGACACATGCACTGGTGATTTCCGGTTATATTACAAAATTTACGGTGCCGCAGTTTATTGTGGATTACATTATGTCCCATACGTGGCTGGCAATTCTGTATGTTGGATTCTGGGTTTTTATCGGACTGCGGTCTTTCCATTGGATTTACAGTCTGCACTATTTCTGCCTGGAAAACTGCAATTTCAAGCAGGCGCGTAAAAGAAGTTTTCGTCTGCAGGGAAAACACTACTGGCGGGATATGGCAGTTGTCGTTGGCTGGAGTCTGGCTTGCATTGGAATCTATTACGGAATCATTCTGTTTGGTTCCTGGCTGGTTTCCAAGGTAAATCTGGCATTGCCGACACATGACCTGTTCAGTAGTCTGACACTTTCCGGTATTTCCCTGTTGATGGATGTGTGCGGAGCAATATTTTTCTGCTTTGATCTGCCACTGTTTTTCCTTTGTGTCAGCTTGTTATTTTACTATTATAAAGCTGCATCCGGAGAGAAGATTCCGGGACAGTTTAAAAATCTGGATAATGCCTATCGTCTTACCAAAACCGGTTGGGCGAAAAAACTGTATCTGTATCGGAAACGGATCATTGCCATCAGCATTGTGGTGGCGATTGGAGTAAACTTTGCGTATACTTTTGCGGATAAACGGGGCGTGTTACATATGGGGCTGGATAATCCGGTGGAGGTAACTGCGCACAGAGGCTATTCTACTGAGTATCCGGAAAATACGATTCCGGCATTTAAGGGTGCCATCACAGTTGGTGCAGACTGGGCGGAGCTGGATGTTCAGCAGACAGCAGACGGGGAAGTGATCGTGATGCACGATTCCAGTCTGAAACGTACCACAGGGCTGGATAAAGAGGTATGGCAGGTAACCTGGGATGAAATTAAGAATCTGGACAACGGAAGCTGGTTTAATAAGAAGTTCCAGACGGTCCGCATTCCGACGCTGGAAGAAGTTTTGAAAGTATGCCGTGGAAAAATCCGGTTAAATATTGAGATCAAACCAAGCGGACATGACAAAGATCTGGAAGAACAGGTGGCAAAATTATTGAAAGAATACCATATGCGGGATACCTGCGTGGTGTCTTCCCTGAAATACGAGTCCCTGCAAAAAGTGAAAGAGGCAGATTCGAGTATTGAGACCGTATATATTACGTCCGTTTCCTATGGAAACTTTACGGATCTGGAATATGCGGATGGCTACAGTGTGGAATCCACGATGCTGAGCCAGAGTTTTGTAAACCGTGCCCAGAAAGCAGGAAAACAGATTTATGTATGGACGGTTAATTCTGAGGATCAGCTGGAAAAGGTGGTCGGCATGGGGATCGACAACGTGATCACAGATGATCCGGTTATGGCAAAAGAGCTGATCTATAAGCAGGATCACAGCACATTCTGGGATCGGTATGTCAATCAGCTGCTTTCTATTGAAAACTAGGAAAATAAGCGAATAAACTCAAGTTAGCAACATAAAACAAAAAGCTTCCTAATCGCGTCAAAGTGTGGTATACTTACTAGATAGTATCGGTCTGTATAGAATCTGAGAGGAGTTTTTAGCAAAAGGAGTTATCATGCGACAGGATATTAAGTTGAAGGGAAAATTAAAAGGATATACGCAGACACCGCTGATGTTGACCCTGTTATTTGCGGCAATGGATGTGTGGATGTATGTTCTGAATGTAAAGGCGGGGATCCTTGGAACAATTTTCGTGGCAATTTACTTTTTTGTCATGTTGTTTGTTTACTGGAGAAATCAACCGATTCTGCTCAATGAACTGATTGATTTTGCTACACAGTATGGCACCGTGCAGAAGCGTCTTTTAAATGAATTTGAGGTTCCATATGCTGTTATGGATTCTGCGGGCAAGTTACTGTGGATGAACCACCAGTTTGAGCTGCTTTCCGAAAAAGATAAAGGATATCACAAATCTATCACTACGATTTTTCCGCAGGTTACGCGGGAACTGATGGAGAAAGAGGACGAGCTGGAGCTGATGGTACAGCGGGAAGAAAAAGTGTACCGGGCTTCTGTGCATAAGATCCATTTTGCGGATATTCTGCATGAGAGCAGCAGTATAGAATTGGCAGAGAAGAAGCAGTATCTGCAGGTGATCTATCTGTTTGATGAGACACTGCTGACACAGTACCGCATTGAAAATCAGGAAATGCAGATGGTTTCTGCCCTTGTCTATATCGACAACTATGATGAGGTTCTGGATACGGTCGAGGAAGTAAAACAGTCGCTTCTGGTAGCACTGGTCGACCGTAAAGTGAATAAATTTTTTGCATCCATCGACGGTCTGGTGAAAAAGACCGAGAAGGATAAATATTTTGTCGTATTCCAGCATAAATATCTGGAAAAAATGGAGGCAGAGAAATTCAGTCTCTTAGAAGATGTCAAAAGTATCAAAGTCGGAAATGAGATGTCTGTCACCCTCAGTATGGGTATCGGATATGTGGGAAATGATTACACGAAAAACTATGAACATTCCCGTATGGCCATCGATCTGGCTCTTGGCCGTGGCGGAGATCAGGTCGTTGTAAAGACCAGAGACAAGATTTCTTATTTTGGCGGAAATAACCGTCAGGTGGATAAGACTACCCGTGTCAAAGCGCGTGTAAAGGCGCTGGCGCTGCGTGAGATCATGATCAGCAGGGATAAGTTCTTTATCATGGGACATAAGATCGCAGATATCGATTCTTTTGGCGCAGCCATTGGAATTTACTGTGCTGCCCGTCAGCTTGGCAAAAAGGCGCAGATCGTAATTGATGGAGTCAATACGACATTGCGGCCGCTGAAAGAGTGTTTTACCTCAGAAAACGGTTATCCGGATGATATGTTTATCCCGAGCCAGCTGGCAATCGACGAGCTGGATTCTCATACTGCCCTGATCGTTGTGGATACGAACCGTCCGAGCTACACCGAGTGTCCGACGCTGTTAAACCGTGCAAGAACCATCGTTGTATTTGACCATCATCGTCAGTGTGAGGATGTGATCAAAAATACGGTGTTATCTTATACCGAACCGTATGCTTCTTCGACCTGCGAGATGATCGCGGAAGTATTGCAGTATTTTGATGAGGATATCAAGCTTTCCGCGCAGGAAGCGGATGCGATCTATGCTGGTATCCTGATCGATACCAACAACTTTGTATCCAAGACGGGTGTCCGTACGTTTGAGGCAGCTGCTTATCTGCGCCGCTGTGGTGCGGAAGTTACCAGGGTACGAAAAATGCTCAGAAATGATATGTCTGCATACAAGGCGAGAGCGGAAGCCGTGCGCCATGCAGAAGTTTACAGAAATATGTTTGCAATCAGTGTGTGTCCGGCGGATAATATTGAGAGTCCGACGGTGGCATGTGCACAGGCAGCCAATGAGCTGCTCAATATCATTGGAATCAAAGCTTCATTTGTGCTGACAGAGTATCATGAACAGATCTATGTCAGTGCCCGTTCCATTGATGAGATCAACGTACAGTTGATTATGGAGCGCTTAGGCGGCGGTGGCCATATGAATTCTGCGGGAGCGCAGTTGACCGACTGTACGCTGGATGAGGCAAAACGTACCATCGAAAATACACTGGATGAGATGATAAAGGAAGGAGATATCAAGTAATGAAAGTGATTTTGTTAGAAGATGTAAAAAACCTTGGAAAAAAAGGAGAGATCGTAACAGTCAGTGATGCTTATGCGAGAAACGTGATCTTTGCAAAAAAACTGGGACTGGAAGCAACCGGTAAGAATCTGAATGATCTGAAGCTTCAGAACAAACATGCAGATAAAGTGGCACAGGAACAGTTAGAAGCAGCAAAAGCGCTTGCAAAGGAACTGGAAGATAAAGTAGTAGAAGTAAAGATGAAAGCAGGAGAAGGCGGACGTACCTTCGGCTCTGTTTCCACAAAAGAGATCTCTGCAGCAGTAAAAGATCAGCTTGGATTAGAGATCGATAAAAAGAAAATGTCACTGAACATTCCGATCAAAGCATTTGGAACCTTTGACGTGGCAGTAAAACTTCATGCAAAAGTAACTGGTTCTCTGCGTGTGAAAGTTACTGAAGCGTAAAAAGCTTTCATAACGCAGAATGAGTCCTGTAATTGAATTGCGGAAAAAACAAATTAAAAGCAACATAAATGGATGACAAAGATCCGTTTGATAAATTTTAGAGCTAAAGGAGCGACAGAGGTATGGAAGAAGCTTTGGTAAAGCGTATCATGCCGCATAGTCTGGAAGCGGAACAATCCGTCATCGGTTCGATGATCATGGACAGAGATGCGATCCTGACGGCATCCGAGCAGCTGGTCAAAGATGATTTTTACCATCAGCAGTATGGGATTTTGTTTGAGACGATCACAGAGCTGTTCAACAGTGGAAGCCCGGTAGATCTGATCACTCTTCAGAACCGGCTCCGTGAAAAAAATGTGCCGCCGGAGATCAGCAGTCTGGAATACGTCGGGGATCTGGTCACTGCCGTTCCGACATCTGCAAATATCAAATACTATGCGGATATTGTAAAGGAAAAAGCAGTTTTACGAAAACTGATCAAGATCAACGAGCAGATTGCAGACACCTGTTATCTGGGTAACGAGAGTCTGGAGACGATTCTGGAGGATACAGAAAAAAGTATTTTCAATTTATTGCAGAGTCGGAGTAACAGCGATTATGTGCCGATCAAACAGGTTGTTTTAAATGCGTTGGATAAAATAGAGCTGGCATCCCGGACGCAGGGAAATGTCACCGGAATCCCGACCGGATTTATCGATCTGGATTACAAGCTTTCCGGTCTTCAGCCTTCCGATATGATTCTGGTTGCAGCACGTCCTTCTATGGGTAAGACAGCATTTGTTTTGAATATTGCACAGTATGCAGCGTTTCATGAAAATATGGCAACGGCGATCTTCAGTCTGGAGATGTCAAAGGAACAGCTGGTGAACCGTCTGTTTTCTCTGGAATCCAGAGTGGATGCCCAGTTACTCAGATCCGGTAACTTATCGGATGCAGACTGGGAAAAACTGATCGAAGGCGCCGGAACCATCGGAAAGTCTCATTTGATCATAGATGATACGCCGGGTATTTCGATTTCAGAGCTGCGAAGCAAGTGCAGAAAATACAAGCTGGAACATGACCTGAAGCTGGTCATCATCGATTACCTGCAATTGATGTCCGGTTCCGGCAGATCAGATTCCAGACAGCAGGAGATATCAGATATTTCACGATCCTTAAAACAGTTAGCCAGAGAGCTGAATGTGCCGGTGATCGCACTGTCACAGCTCAGCCGACAGGTGGAGCAGCGACCGGATCACAGACCGATGCTTTCCGATTTGCGTGAGTCCGGAGCCATCGAGCAGGATGCCGATGTGGTTATGTTTATCTATCGTGATGACTATTATAACAAAGATTCAGAAAACAAAGGTATTGCGGAGATCATCATTGCAAAACAACGTAACGGTCCGATTGGAACCGTGAACCTGGTATGGCTGCCGCAGTATACGAAATTTGCAAACATGGAAAAATAAAGTATGAATAAGGAGGTACAGGGGATGCAAATTCATCAGTCAGCAGAAGATTATTTAGAGTGTATTTTGAAGTTGAGCAAAGAACTTCCGGTGGTTCGTTCCATCGACATTGCAAATGAAATGAACTACTCCAAACCGAGTATCAGTGTTGCAATGAAAAATCTGCGCTTAAATGGCTACATTAACGTAGACAACAGCGGTTTTATCACTCTGACAGAAAGTGGTATGGAGATCGCTTCTAACATTTATGACAGACATCTGATCCTGCGCAAATGGCTTGAGTTTCTTGGAATTGATCCGGAGATCGCAGAGCAGGATGCATGCAAGATCGAGCACACACTCAGCAAAGAGACTTATACCGCACTGAGAAAACACATCTTAGACGAAATGGGAGAACTGTAAAGAAGAAGCAGAGGTTTCTGGTTTTGATGAAAATCAAGATCAGGGGCTTCTGCTTCGTTGTTTCTCTCAGTCTTATTAAAGCAGGCATGATTGTCTGTTTGGTTGGCAAAGGTATGTGCCGGCACACTGTCTTGCAAAAATAAGAAGCTGTTTTGGGGAAAAACAGAGAAAATAAAAAAATTTTTTGTGCTGGATTACAAAAATATTGTGCTGAGTGACGGAAATGGTTTCAAATTATGCAAGAAACACGTAAAATCACGCTTAAATGTGAAAAATATGACAAAATTTAAAAAAAATATTGCATAATCCTTCATAAGATAATAAAATGATGATGTTGAGATTATTAAAAAAAAGGAGATACGAGATGAGCTACGTAGACGAAGTACTCGAGAGAGTAAAAACAAAAAATGCTGCTGAACCAGAATTCCTTCAGGCAGTAGAAGAAGTATTGGAATCCATCAGACCAGTTGTAGAAGCAAACGAAGAGCTTTACAGAAAAGAGGCAATCTTAGAGCGTATCACAGAGCCGGACAGACAGTTCAAGTTCCGTGTAGCATGGGTTGACGACAATGGTCAGGCACAGGTAAACACAGGATACCGTGTACAGTTTAACAACGCAATTGGACCGTACAAAGGTGGTCTGCGTCTGCATCCATCTGTATATCTTGGAATTATTAAATTCCTTGGTTTCGAGCAGGTATTCAAAAACTCCTTAACAGGTCTTCCAATCGGAGGCGGTAAAGGTGGATCTGATTTCGATCCTAAGGGCAAATCTGATCGTGAGGTTATGGCATTCTGCCAGAGCTTTATGACAGAGCTTTACAAATACATCGGTGCTGATGTCGATGTACCGGCTGGTGATATCGGAACAGGTGCAAGAGAGATCGGTTATCTGTATGGTCAGTACAAGAGAATCACAAGATTGTACGAAGGCGTTCTGACAGGTAAAGGACTTACTTATGGTGGATCTTTAGCACGTACAGAAGCTACAGGTTACGGTCTGTTATACATGACAGAAGAACTTCTGAAATCCCATGGACAGGACATGGCAGGCAAGACTTGCGTTGTATCCGGTGCTGGTAATGTTGCAATCTATGCAATCCAGAAAGCACATCAGTTAGGCGCTAAATGCGTAACATGCTCTGATTCTACAGGATGGATCTATGATCCGGAAGGAATCGATGTTGACTTACTGAAAGAGGTTAAAGAAGTAAAACGTGCACGTCTGACAGAGTACGCAGCAGCTAGACCAAGCGCTGAGTATCATGAGGGACGCGGCGTATGGAGCGTAAAATGCGATGTTGCTCTTCCGTGTGCTACACAGAACGAGTTGCTTATCGATGATGCAAAAGCATTAGTTGCTAATGGCTGTATCGCAGTTTGCGAGGGCGCTAACATGCCTACAACTCTGGATGCTACACAGTATCTGCAGGAGAACGGTGTATACTTCGTTCCTGGTAAAGCTGCAAACGCTGGTGGTGTTGCTACATCCGCACTTGAGATGTCCCAGAACAGTGAGCGTTTAAGCTGGACATTCGAAGAAGTAGATGCAAAACTGAAAGACATCATGGTTAACATCTACCACAACATCGATGACGCTGCAAAACGTTACGGCAAAGAGGGCAACTATGTTGCAGGCGCTAACATCGCAGGTTTCGAGAAAGTTGTAGATGCTATGCTTGCACAGGGTGTTTGCTAATCATTGAAATCTTGAAAAAAGATAAAATTGGCATACATTTTGCTTGATAAAAATGAAGAGACTGTGGGACAGAACAACTGTTCCGCAGTCCTTTTTTTGCGTGAAAAAACGACCAAGAAATGATAAAAAATGCATGACATTTCAGTAAAAGTAACGGTTTTTGAAAAGATGCTTGTCAAACATAGAAATAAGGACTAAACTACAATAGTGTATTAGACGGAGGTTAGGAAAGACGTATGAGTAAGAAAGAAATTGTCATTGCAGATGTCGTAAATAAGTACGATAATCCAATTGCAGAGTTAGTACAGGTAGCCTGCCAGTTTTCCAGCTCACTGTATCTGGTGCGTGGAAATCATCGCATCAATGCAAAAAGTATTATGGGGATCATGGCTTTCAACCCGCACAACGGTGTGGAAGTTGAAATTGAGGCTGAAGGCGCAGATGAAGCAGATGCTTTAAATGCCATGGAAAAATTTTTGCTCTGTATGTAACTTTATAGTATATCAGTTTAGTGAAGAAGCACCGGATATTCCGATGCTTCTTTTTTTAATCCAATTTAAGTACGTCCTTCATTCAATTCTGCAAAAGTAATAAATAAGGAGACTTCCCTATATCAGGAGGAGATGCAAGATTCTTCCGACTCAAAAAAGAGCGCCCGGTCGGACGCTCTTTCATCTCAGTCTGAGTTGAGACTCCCACTTCTGCAAGTGGTGAGTA
>NZ_JRFU01000042.1 GCF_003122485.1 Eubacterium ramulus | reverse complement strand
CAACACCCATGCTGATCAGCTCCTGAAGTGCCAGTGCGCAGTCCATGGACTCACGTGCAGTACGTCTGTGCTGACGGCTCTCATACAGGAACGGCATGATAACAGTGATTCTTCTTGCTTTACCATTTGCTGCAGCGATCATACGTTTCAGATCCTGATAGTGATCATCCGGTGACATATGATTCTCATTTCCGCAGAGTTTGTAAGTAAGAGAGTAGTTGGTAACGTCTGTCATGATGTACAGATCGTATCCACGAATTGTTTCATGGATCATACCTTTTGCCTCACCACTTCCGAAACGTGGGCAGGATGCGTTGATTACATAGGTATCACGCAGATAGCCTTTGAACGCAATGTCATCTTCATGCTCATGTTCACGGACGCATCTCCATTTTACAAGATATTTGTCAACTTTCTCACCGATCTCACGGCAGCTCTCAAGCGGAATGATTCCGAGTGCGCCAGTCGGGATTGTTTCTAAGTTTCTCTGGTCGTTATGCATTTGAAAAGTTCCCTCCATCAAAAAATCTTTTCGTTGGTTTGTAGTTTATGTTACAGCATTTCATGAAATTTGAAAATTAAACTTCTGTATGCTGCCAGCTTCCATCAGAAAAAGCAGGAAGCCCAGTAATACGTTGGCATTATATCACTGAACACCTGCTTATGACAAGGGATTTCTGCAATTCCTTTATTTTTATGCAAAAACGGTTAGTTTTCGTTAAGTTTTTTCTGGATGCGGATATCGTTTCCAAATAAATGCAAAACGGTAAAATTGTTGAAGATTCTGGAAAAAATTCGTTCTGAATAATAAGTGGCAAGTTCTGTCAGTTCCAGGTTAGTGGAGATCAGCGTAGACTTATGATTCAGGATCCGTTCGTTCAGGCAGACGAAAAACTGTGAGGTTGTCATTGTGTTGATGGCTTCCGTTCCGAGGTCATCAATGATCAACAGGTCACAGTCGAAAATATTCCGATAGTCTGCGGCTGAAAACTGAGACGTACGTCCAAACTGTTGATCCGTCAGCAGCTCAAAGAGCTGATGTGCGGAAAAATAAATGACAGAATGACCAGTATCCAACAATTCCTTTGCTACACAGTTGGATAAAAATGTTTTTCCAATGCCGGTATCTCCAAAGATAAGCAGATTCTGGAAATCATCCGGTTTTTCAAAGGAGCGAATAAAATTTCGGCACTGTGCTACGGCATTTTGCGCGGCTTCCAGAGGGGTATACTGTGTCGCCGGATCGATCATATCTTTTGAATCCGAATAGTAATCAAAAGAAAAATTGGAAAAATTTTCTGTCTGCAAAATATTACGGAGATTGGACTGGGTATATACCAGATCAATGGATGCCTGTTTCAGACAGTGACACCGCTGATTGTTGATATAACCGGTATCCTGACAATCCGGGCAGGCATATGCCGGCTGAAGATAGTTCTCCGGATAACCGTACTCGTTTAACAGATCGGTCCGCTGCTGACGAAGATGCTGGATCTTTTTGTGCAGATGTTCCTGCGCGGAAGTATCGCCGCTCAGAAGCTGTTTTGCAGTCGTAACGCTGGATCTGGCAATCCGGCTGTCGATCTTTGTGAATTCCGGATCAAGCCGGGCAAGTTCCTTTTTGCGTTCATCGATGAGCTGCTGGCGGTCTAACTGCCGTTTTTCATAAGTACGCATGATTTCGTCATATTGTGTATTGGTAAGTGGCATAGTTCATCTCCTTTACGTGATAAAAAGGGAAAAGGCGGTAATTACTGCTGTCAGGACTGCGTTTTTTTATTTAACAGTGATTTTTGCAGTAATTGTTTCTGAAGCGCTTCATAATCATTGTCACGCTGCTGAAAATTAATAAAGCGGTTATTGTTCGGAGCAGCAGATTTCTGCGGATTGCTTTTCTGCGACTGCTGATAAATGCTGTCCGATTTTGCAATGTCATCCAGTGTATGCACCCCGTTCTCATGCCATTTCTTCAGAATAGAGTTTGCATAGGCAAAATTGGCCTCGTGGGTGCTTCGGATCGTCCGGCTGCATGCTTCCTCAATGATTTCTGTGGAAAAGCCCATACGGTCTGACCATTGCTTTAGAAAATTCTGCTCTTCGGGAACCAGATTCCGTCCACGAATGCCGAAGGCCTTCAGAACCGCATAATATAAAGAACTGCCTTGATTCATCGCTGTCTTGGCTTCTTTCACCGTTCGGATATTGCGGGCGGCAAAATCCTCTGCAACTTTCTGCATGTAGTGCAGACTGGTTTTTCCTTTTGCCACGCAGTTTTCAATGATCACTTCAATGACCTCTGTGGAAAGCTTCAGTTCATCATACCAGAAAAAGATGGTATTCAGATCGCTTTGTGTCAGCGTGCGTCCAAGATACTGTTCGGTGATAAAAATCAGTTCCCGCACATTTTCCCGGGAGACAAAGGTTCGCATTTCGTCCATTGTATAGGTGCGTCTGCCGTCACTTGCTGACTGAATAAAACGATCTGTGACGTTGGTTGGTTTTGATTCTTTTCCCACCGGTGTCAAAGTTTCTTTTTTCTGTGTGTCAGCTGCCGGAAAAGCAGATGGCATCGAAGGCGCGATGGCACTTTGCGCACTCAGGACACGGATGCCTGCCAGATTCTGATCTTCATCAAATTCCAGACGGAACAGCCGTAGTTTTTCCCAGTATTTTAAAGCACGGAGGATATCGCGCTCCGTGCAGTCAAAATGATCCGCAATAGCAGAAAGGGAAACATTCTGTGCGGACTGGTTCAGGTTCCGGAGGAGGTAAAGATAGATCTTTACATACTCCCCGTTCGCCTGTGTCATATATTCATCAATAAAAATATTCGGCACAAAAGTTGCAGATGCCGGCTGGTCATTATATAACGTAATATTTGCCATGTTACTCTCTCTAGCGTTTTCCTAATAAATGTTCTCCGACCTGATAAATGTCGCCTGCGCCCATGGTGATCACCAGATCGTTGTCGTGACATTCTTCCAAAAGAAAGTTTTCAATGGCATCAAAGGATGGGAAATAATAGCTTTCGGTTCCTTTGTGACGGACATCATCTGCCAGATCTTCACAGTGGATGCCAAGGGTATCGGTCTCACGGGCTGCATATACATCTGCAAGTACCACCACATCTGCCAGTGCAAGGGAATCTGAGAACTGATTCCAGAATGCCTTTGTTCTGGTATAAGTGTGTGGCTGGAAGACACAGATGATACGGTCGTGCGGATAATTGCGTGCTGCAGTCAGTGTGGCAGCGATCTCTGTCGGATGATGCGCATAATCATCGATGATCGTGATGCTGCCAAGTTTTCCTTTGTATTCAAAACGTCTGGCTGTACCGCCAAAAGACTGTAATCCGCGGATGATGGTGTCTGTATCAAATCCGGCTTCTGTTGCAAAGGCGATTGCTGCCAGTGCATTTGCAATGTTGTGTTTGCCCGGAACATTTAAGGAAACATGTCCTGCTGCCTGTCCATGTGCGTTAAAAGTGAAGGAAGCACATGCTTCTTCATTATAAGTAATATCTGTTGCTGTGTAATCGGCATCCTCTGTCAGACCAAAGGTCACGATACGCTCTTTTAAGTCTGCGGTGATTTCCTCCGGATGGTCGATGGCTGCGTTCAGGAACAGAATACCGTCTGCTGCGGTATTCTGCGCAAATTTGTGGAAGGAGTTGCGGATGTCGTTAATATCTTTGAAGAAATCCATATGGTCTTCTTCAATATTTAAGATAATGCTGTATTTCGGATGAAAATTTAAAAAGCTGTTGGTATATTCGCATGCTTCTGTCAGAAATACATCCGAACCGCCGACACGGATATTTCCACCGATCGCATCTAACATGCCGCCGACAGAGATGGTTGGATCACTGTCAGCTGCCAGCAGGATATGAGAGATCATGGAAGTTGTTGTTGTCTTGCCATGCGTTCCGCTGACTGCGATGGATTTTGCATAATTATCCATTAACTGTCCTAAAAACTGTGCGCGGGTAAGCATCGGGATGCCTGCGTCGCTGGCAGCTTTCCACTCCGCGTTATCCGGATGGATGGCAGCGGTGTAAACCACCAGATCAATGTCATCGGTAATGTTGGAAGCGCGCTGTCCGATATAGACTTTTGCCCCATTCTGCTCCAACTGTTCGGTCAGGGCAGATGCCTTGTTGTCAGATCCGGATACGGTAAAACCTTCCTTTAATAATATCTCTGCAAGACCGCTCATGCTGATGCCGCCGATGCCTATAAAATGAATATGAATTGGTTTTTCAAAATTGATTTTGTACATATTTATCTACCACCTGTATATTTTCTAAATCTCATAAATGTGTTTTTTTCGATTATACTCCATAGGGGAAAAGATGGCAATGTCTGTTTTGCGAATGTCTGCTTTGCATATCATGTGCGTGAACTGGGTTTATGATAGAACTTTATGACTGGTAAAGATGATACGAACAGTGTAATCCAGATATGTGCAAAGTTCAGATATGTGTAAATTCAGATATGCGTAAATTTTGACAATACAGGTGCAAATTCAGACGTTGCAACAAAAAAGAAAGTGTGGTAAAATCTACTAACATCATTTGTAAAAAATAATTCCAGTGTTGGTTAGACCAAAAGTTGTGAAAAATGTCGAAAAAGGGCGATAATTTTAGTAAAAATTGTGAAAAATCATGCACACGGACGAGAAAATATGTTATAATTTTCCTATCAATTTAATTTTTTAAATAGCCTGAGAAAAAAGTAATACGCAGGCTATTGGCAAGAGGTGATTTACATGATTCGAAAGGAAATGATCGCAATGCTTCTGGCCGGAGGCCAGGGAAGTCGTCTGGGAGTGTTAACAGCAGACGTTGCGAAGCCGGCAGTGGCTTTCGGAGGGAAATACAGAATTATCGATTTCCCGCTCAGTAACTGTATTAATTCCGGAATTGATACCGTAGGTGTGCTGACACAGTATCAGCCGCTGCGACTGAATACGCATATCGGTATTGGTATTCCGTGGGATCTGGATCGTAATAACGGTGGTGTTACGATTCTGCAGCCATATGAGAAAAGCGGCGGAAGTGAATGGTATTCAGGAACTGCCAATGCTATTTACCAGAATATGAAATACATAGACAGCTATGATCCGGAGTATGTCCTGATCCTGTCCGGAGACCATATTTACAAGATGGATTATGAAGTCATGCTTGATTTTCATAAGCAGAACAACGCGGATGTTACCATTGCTGTTATGCCGGTTCCGATGGAGGAGGCAAGCAGATTTGGTATCGTAGTTGCAGATGAGGAAAATCGAATTCAGGAGTTCCAGGAGAAACCGGCAGAACCGAAGAGTAATCTTGCATCCATGGGTATTTATATTTTCAACTGGAAAGCATTAAAGGAAGCACTGATCGCAAATGAGACCGTGGAAAACTGCGATTTCGGTATGCATGTAATTCCATACTGCTTTGACAAGGGTGAGCGTATTTTTGCCTATGAGTACAATGGTTACTGGAAAGATGTAGGAACACTTGGTTCTTACTGGGAAGCGAATATGGAGCTGATCGATCTGATTCCGGAGTTCAACCTGTATGAAGAATACTGGACGATCTATACCAAGAGTGATGTGTTGGCACCACAGTATATCGCTGCTGACGCAAAAGTAGACAAGAGTATCATCGGTGAAGGTACAGAAGTGTATGGCGAAGTACACGGATGTGTCATCGGTGCAAATGTTACCATTGGAAAAGGAAGTATCGTGCGTGATTCCATTCTTATGGAAGGCGTGACCATCGGAGAGAATGTTGTGATCGACAAAGCGATCATTGCAGAGGATACCGTGATCGGTGACGGTGCGGTTCTTGGTATCGGCGAGGAGAAACCGAACAAGCTCAAAGAGAGTGTTTACGCGTTTGGTCTTGTAACCATCGGAGAGAAATCCGTCATTCCGCCAAATGTAAAAATTGGTAAAAATACAGCGATCGCAGGTGTGACCACGCCGGAGGATTATCCGGATGGATTGCTTGACAGCGGGGAATATATTGTTAAGGCAGGTGGCAAACAATGAAAGCATTAGGTATTATTTTAGCAGGTGGTAATAATTACAGAATGAGAGAGCTTTCCGACAAGCGCGCCATTGCTGCAATGCCGGTGGGCGGCGGATACAGAGCCATTGATTTCGCATTGAGCAATATGAGCAATTCTCATATTCAGAGAGTGGCAGTACTGACACAGTACAATTCCCGTTCCTTAAACGAACATTTGAATTCCTCAAAATGGTGGGATTTTGGTAGAAAACAGGGTGGTCTGTATATTTTTACACCGACGATCACCGCAGACAACGGTAACTGGTACCGCGGTACGGCAGATGCGCTGGCACAGAATATTGATTTCCTGAAACGAAGCCATGAGCCATATGTCATCGTGGCAGGCGGCGACTGCGTGTACAAACTGGATTACAACAAAGTGCTGGATTACCATATTCAGAAAAAGGCAGACATTACCATCGTGTGTAAAGATGTGCCTGCAACAGAAGATGTCAGCCGTTTTGGTGTGGTACAGATGAATGAAGAATCCAGAATCATTGATTTTGAAGAAAAACCAATGGTGGCTCAGTCTCATACGATTTCTACCGGTATCTATGTGCTGCGCAGAAGACAGCTCATCGAGATGCTGGAGAAGAGCATGGAAGAACATCGGTTTGATTTCGTAACCGATATTCTGATCCGTTACAAAAATCTGAAACAGATTTACGGATACAAATTGGAAAATTACTGGAGTAATATTGCCAGTGTGGAGTCTTATTATCAGACAAATATGGATTTCCTGAAACCGGAGATCCGCAAATATTTTTTCCATCAGGAGCCGTATATCTACTCCAAGGTGGATGATCTTGCTCCGGCAAAATACAATGTGGGAGCAGAAGTCCGCAACAGCCTGATCGCAAGCGGATGTATTATAAACGGAACAGTAGAAAATTCTGTACTGTTCAAACAGGTATTTGTAGGAAAGAACTGCGTAATTAAAAATTCTATTATTTTGAATGATGTTTACATCGGAGATAATACGCATATTGAGAATTGTATTGTGGAGAGCCGTGATACAATTTGCGCAAATACATATTTGTGCGGCGAAGATGAAGTAAAGATTGTGCGTGGACACAATGAACGTTACCTCATGTAGAACGCCGTGTACGGCAGACGGGAGGAGACCGACATTGATGTGACAGCTTGAGAATACGCACCGCCCTGCTGTGGAGAAATACAAAAACACAGGGGAAGAGAAGTATGAATATTACAGATGTGAGAATTCGAAAAGTAGACAAAGAAGGAAAAATGAAGGCTGTCGTATCGATCACGATCGATAATGAATTCGCAGTGCATGACATCAAGATCATTGAAGGTGAAAAAGGTGCATTCATTGCTATGCCAAGCCGGAAAAATGCAGACGGGGAGTACAGAGATGTAGCACACCCGATCAATTCTGAGACGAGACGACAGATTCAGGAACTGATCATGCAAAAATATCGTGAAGAAATTGCGGAAGCATAAATACTTGTGGTATACTGTTATCCGCAACTGCACAGAAAGGAGAATCCTGCATTGCAGGGTTCTTCTTTTTGATTTGTATTTCCAGCAAGTCAAAAAGAATGTGAGGATGCGACCAGATGTAAGGGGAAGATACCTGCTGAAGCAGATTGCATCTGGTGCAAAATCAGAACAAATCCTGATAGATTAGGAAAAATGAACGGTTGCAGAGGATTTTTCTGATTTTAACCGAATCAAGTAAGTCCCCTGCTTCAATTGCGAAAAGCAAT